>JBOHFY010000507.1:0-18303 GCA_050699895.1 Pseudonocardiaceae bacterium | reverse complement strand
GGTCCTACCAGGCGGTGGGTGGCTTGACGCTGGGTGCCGACCCGGTCGCCGCCGCCGTGCTGCACGCGCCGGGACCCCCAGTGGACGCCTTCGTGGTGCGCAAGTCGACCAAGCAGCACGGGCTGCGGCGGCGCATCGAGGGCCCGGATGTCGCGGGTCGCCGCGTGCTCGCCGTCGAGGACACCTCCACCACCGGCGCCTCAGTGCTCACCGCCGTGGCGGCGCTGCGCGCGGCGGGCGCGGACGTCGTCGGCGTGGCCACCGTGGTGGACCGGGACACCGGCGCCCGGGAGGCCATCGAAGCGGCCGGGCTGCCCTACCGCGCGGTGCTCAGCATCCGCGAGCTTTCGTTGCCGATTCCAGGGTAATTCAGTTGCCTATTCCAGGATAATTCAGGTGTCGCATGGTCGTCGATCGATAGCCGGCGTTCGGGAGGAGTGATGCCTCGTGCCGCAGCGGTGGCCGATGGTGCACCAAACGATCGTTGTGGTCGACGTCGCACGCTTCACCGACCCAGCCCGGACCATGATTCACCAGCGCGCTGTGCACGACGGCTTGCTTACCGTGCTGCACGGCGCTTTTGCCGAAGCCGGAGTCGACCTGGGTACTTGCACAATGGAGGACCGCGGCGATGGAAAGATGATCTTGGTACCGCCGGGGGTGGACAACAGTAAGCTGGCTGACCAGCTACCGACCAGATTGGTTGCCTGGCTGCGCCGACACAACGCGGTTCACTCCGCCGAGGCGGCGATGCAACTCCGAGTCGCGTTGCACGCGGGCGAGGTGTACCAGGACGGGCACGGCGCGGTGAGCCAGGCGGTTAACTTCGCGTTTCGCATCCTGGAGGCACCGGAAGCGAAATCGGCGTTGCGGTCCTCGGCTGGCGTGCTCGCGCTGCTCGCCTCCGATGCCTTCTACCACAATGTGATCGTCCACGAGCCGGCGGCTGACCAGGGCTCGTACCGACGGATTCCGGTCGCGGTCAAGGAGACCTCGACCGTGGCGTGGCTACGCCTGCCCGACCGCGCGGTGGCCCGCGTGCTCGACCTGTTGCCTGAGCAGGAGCTGCAGCACTTACGCGAATGGCTGGTCACGATCACCATCCCGCAACTTCCGACGTTGGTGCATCGAGCCGCGGGCCCCGGCGTGCCCCCCGCCTGGAGTGTCGCTAGCGCCTGGGAAGCATTCGCTCACCTGGCGGAGTTCAACGCCGGGGCCGACGGGTTCCCGCCGGCGCTGGCGTTTGTCGAACTCGTGGCGCGTCAGGTCGGTGGCGACATGAGTACCCGTCTGATGAGCTGGAACGATGATCAGGCACGTCGCCTTCGGCTCGAACCTGGGCTACGGGCGCGGCGGGTGGCAGGCGTTTCGCGGATTCCGGGCGACTCCCGGCTGCACCTGATGATCGTCGTGGAGCCCGATGGGATCGACCCCCATCGCTATCTGGTGTCCTCCTGGCGGCAGGACGATCCCGAGGAGTGGCCGCCCGCGCGCGGTGCGACCCGTATGGTCACCTTCGACGAGCTCGAGCGGTGCGTCGACGACCTGGTGGTGAGCGCGGAGCGGGCGTGGTCCGGGCGCGCGGGCACGGCGGCGTTGGAGTTCGTGCTACCGCGCGCGTTGCTGACCCTGCCGGTCCATCTCTGGCACAAGGAACATGACTCGGGAGATCCGCGTCCGCTCTGTCTGGACTACCCGGTCGTGGTGCGCTCGCTGGAACGCATGCGGTCGTCGCAGTGGCACCGAGTGTGGCATCAGCGCTGGCAGACATTGATGAACGATCCCTCGGCGGCGCGAGTTCACTTCGGTCAGTCCGCCGACACGGGGGGACACCATCGTCTTGCCGCCGTCTTGAGTGATCCTCAATGGGTGCTGACGGTGCTCACCGCGGCGCCGCCCCGCCAGCCGCGGCCGGGCGCAGATGAGCTGACCGCAGCATTGCGTTCGGGGCTGCCCGCGCTAGTATGGCATCCTGACGCGTCGCCGGGGGTCCTTCGGGAGGTTGTCGCCTGGCTCGTCGCGGACGACGGCTTGAGTGATTTACCTGGGCGGGCACAGGCCTCGCGTCAAGTTGCTTTCCGCGCATCGGCCGCACCGTTCGATGTGACTATTGCCCGCGATGTGGTGGTGTTATGGGACGATCCGCGCCGTTTAGTGTTTCCCGATCAGCCGCCAGACCGGCCAGAGTCACGAGGGGACATCGGCGATGAGCGTGAACGAGCCTCCTGACGAGGTGTCACCGGGTAAGCGGGTACCTCGCTTCGATACGCCCGACTGGTGGGTTTACCGTGGTACTGGCCGGCCATTATATGACATTCCGCTGACCGCTCTCCTTCCCCCCGCGCCGCCATGGCGGACCTTTCGTGGCGGCCCGTTGCCCGCGCGCGACGTGCCTCCCGAGGACGATGGTGAGCCGGAACGCATACTCGGCTCGGGGTTTCACCTGTCCGAGCGTGACGTGGACCCGCATGAAGTGGACATGGTCAACGCCGCGCTGTACCTGCGCCGCCCGTTGCTGGTCACGGGGCCTCCCGGTACCGGCAAGACGAGTCTGGCCTTCCGGATTTCCCGGGAATTGCGGTTAGGTCGAGTGCTGCGATGGCCGATTACCAGCCACACCACGCTCAAATCGGGTCAGTATGGTTACGATCCTATCGGGCGGGCACTGGCCGCGGGGACAAGCCAGGCCGTGGCCAGGTGGGACCGGGAGATAGGCTCGGCTGCGGCTGCCGATCGCGTGGATCAGGAGCTGCCGATAGGTGATTTCCTGCGGCTCGGCCCGTTGGGGACGGCGTTTCTGCCCCGCAGGCTGCCTCGCGTGCTGCTCATCGACGAGCTGGACAAGAGTGAAGCGGACTTGCCCAACGACCTGTTGAGCATCTTCGAAGACGGGGAGTTCACCGTCCCGGAGCTGGAGCGGATCCGCAACCGCTCGCCCGAGGTATCCGTGTTCACCGACGATCCGGAGGCAACGGCCACTATTGTCGGCGGCCGAGTGCGGTGTCACGCATTTCCGATGATCGTGATAACGAGCAACGGGGAACGGGACTTCCCCCCTGCGTTCCTGCGCCGGTGCGTCCGGCTGGAGACGCGGGCCCCCAGCGCTGACCAGCTCGCCGCGATAGTGGCCGCCCACCTGGTGGACTCGGATGGTGAGCACCGGCTGCGGCTGGTCCAGGAGTTCGTGGAGCGAAGCGAGGCGAGTGGGGGCTTGCCTGCCGACAAGCTGCTGGACGCGGTGTATCTGGCAACTTCGGGTGCATATCGCGAAAACGACGTGTCGTGGCCGCGACTGGTGGATGCGTTGTGGCGGCAATTGACGTCGTCGGTGCCGTAACGTGAGCGGACCGGCTGGCGTTCCATGGGATGACCTGACGTGGTCTGAGGTGGCCGACGCGCTCTGGCTGACGGCGGTCACCCAGGACTCGTGGCGCGGACACACCACGCCGGAGCGTACGGCGCGGGACCGGGCGCAACCGCCCGCCAGGGCAGAGACGCCTGACTCGGGCATCCAGCCAGAAAGTGGCCCCGACGAGCCACGTGACCTCCCGATCGACCACCCCGCCCCGATCGACCACGCCGCGGCGCCCACGCCATCCGCCCGGGGTGGGGATGAAGACCTGCTCGCCTACCGCGATACCGGCGATCTCCGCGAGCACGGGGCGCCACGCTTCGTGCCGACCGGCCTAGGTAGTGCCGCGCGGTTCGCCGCGCCACACCGTCCCGGCTCAGCGGACATCGTCCGTGCTCTTCGCCCGCTGAAACGAAAGGTCCTGGCTTCGCACGAGCGTGAGGTCATCCTCGATGAGGACGCCACCGCGGAACAGGCTGTGCAGTACGGGCTGTGGTTGCCGGTGACCAAGCCGGACACGGTGCGGTGGCTCGACCTGACCCTGGTGGTAGACGCCAGCCCGTCGATGGCATTGTGGCGGTCAACGGTGACCGCGATCATCTCGCTGTGGGAACGGCTCGGCGCGTTTCGCTCGATCCAGCTCCGGCTGCTCGACACCCACGAGCCGTCAGCAGGATCGCCCGCCACGCCAGTGTTGCGCGGTGGTGCTCTGCTTGACACCAACCGGCGTGGCACCAACCAGCGTGGCACCACGCTGGTAACGCCACCCCGCCGTCCCGCCGAGCTGCTGGACTCCTCCGGTCGGCGGATCCTGCTGGTGTTGACCGACGGTGTTGGCCAGTGCTGGCGACAGGATCTGGTCTCTCCGTTGCTCGCCCAATGGGGCGCCGTGATGCCGGTGGCCGTAGTCCATCTGCTGCCGCAGCGGCTCTGGCGACGTGGTGGGCTGGCCCTGCATCGGGCCCGGCTCACCGTGCCCGGTCCGCTGAGACCTTACCGGTTGAGGCCCAATCGGCGATGGGGACTGGAGCTGTCGGACGCCTGGCTGGAACCCGACCCCGCCGCGGCGGTGCCGGTGGGAGCCGTGCCGGTGCCTGTCCTGGAGTGGGAGGCGCGCTGGCTGGGCTGGTGGGCTCGGTTGGTCACCGGCGGTTACCGGAATCCGACCGATGCCACCGTGTTACTGGCTGGCGACCGCGCTCGGGAGCCGGCGCCACCCCAGGACGGGGTACGCGAGCCGCACGGCTCACCCGGTGGCGAGCTGGCGGCCCAGGAGCAGGTACGGAACTTCCTCCGGGTGTCCTCACCCGCGGCTTTCCGGCTCGCCACGCTGCTGGCCGCCGCGCCGGTCAGCCTTCCGGTGGCCCGGCTCGTGCAGGCTGAACTCGTTCCCGAGTCCGGACCGGATCACCTGGCCGAGGTCTTCACCAGCGGACTCCTGCGACCACCCGCCGCCGGTGGGCGTGCCTGGGACACGATCACCTTCGATTTCCGTGAGGCGGTGCGTGGGGTACTGCTCAGCGGGGCCCGGCGCGCGGAAACGGCGCACGTGGTGCGCTTGGTCACCGAGCATTTCGGTGACCAGATCAGTGCGCTACGCCATTTCCGGCGGGCACTGGACGCTCCGGACAGCACCCCGGACCCCGAACTCACCGCCGACACGGCGCACTACGTCGCGATCGAGGGCACCGTGATGCGCGCCCTGAGCGGCCCGTACCTCTCCCGTGCCGGCCGGCTTGGCTCTAGTGCACCGGTGAGTGATACTGCAAGAATAAGCGCTGTGACTCATGCGGATGTGACGAGTGAACCGACTCTCCCGGTGGCGGCTGTCCGTGACTCGCCAGCGAGCGATCCTCAGCCCTTGCGCGAGACAGCCACTATCGACACTTCTGGCGCAACGCATCCGGGCTCGCCGACTGGGTTCCCACCGGTGGCCCCAGGCGAGCGGCAAGCGGATGATGTTCCGTCTGTCTGGGGAAATGTGCCGCCGCGCAATCCGAACTTCACTGGACGGGCCGAGCTGCTCGACCAGTTGGGTGAACGCTTAACCGCCGGTGGCACCACCGCCGTCCTGCCGTCGGCATTGCACGGCATGGGCGGCATCGGCAAAACTCAAATGGCCGTGGAATACATCTACCAACATCTGCACGACTACGACATCATCTGGTGGATCCAAGCCACGCAGCAGGCCCAGATCCTGGTCGGACTCACCGAGCTGGCGCAGCGTCTGCGTTTGCCGGGGAGCTCCGAGGCGAACACGGCTGTGCCCGCGGTGCGGGAAGCCCTCCGAGTCGGTCGTCCTTTCCGCAGGTGGCTACTGGTCTTCGACTCGGCGGAGAGCCCGGAGACGGTACGCCAGTTCTTCCCGACCAATGGGCCCGGCGAAATCCTGATCACGTCGCGGAACCCGGACTGGGCCGGAATCGCCCGTCCGCTCGAGGTCACCGTGTTCACCCGGGAGGAGAGCAAGGAACTGCTCCAGCGTCGCGGCCCGGAGATCGACGACGAGGAAGCCGACCGGTTGGCCGAGGCGTTGGGCGATCTACCCCTCGCTATTGAGCAAGCCGCGACGTGGCGGGCCGAGACCGGGATGCCGGTCGGCGAGTACCTTCGCTTGTTTGACGAGAAGGTCGCGGAGATCCTCGACACGTCAGCGCCCGCCGACTATGAAGTGTCGGTCGCGGCGGCCTGGAATGTTTCGTTCGATGAGCTGCGCACTCGGAATCCAGCCGCGCACCACCTTCTCCTGGTGTGCGCGTTCTTCGCGCCAGTACCGATCTCCCGGAGTCTTTTCACTGGTGTCCGTGGTGTTTCGATCTCCCCAGAGCTGGATGCGGCGCTACGAGACCCGATGCGGCTCAGCCGCGCTATCCGAGACATCAACCGGTACGGTTTGGCCAAGATCGACCACCGTAGCGACACACTGCTGCTGCATCGGCTTGTGCAGTGGGTGCTCAGCAACCGCATGACGCCGCAGCGTTGGGCGCAGATGCGCCATGGCGCGCACCTCCTGCTCGCCAACTTTGACCCAAACGATCCGGTCCCCGCAAAACAGTGGCCGCGATACCAGGACGTGTTGCCGCATGCCTACACGGCAAAGGTGATCGAATGCGACGACCCCTGGGTACGTAACCTCGTCGTCAACCTGATGACGTTCCTGTACCACTGGGGTGACCACGAGGAGGCCGCCCGGCTCGCCAAGCAGGCAGTCGATGTATGGTCGAAAAAGCTCGGTGAGGCCGATCCGCAAGTGCTCCAAGCGGCCCAGAGATTGGGTTTCTACCTCTGGACACTCGGCCGGTATGCCGAGGCGGCGAGGATCAACCAGCGCACTGTGGAACTGCACCGTCAGGTATCCGGTGAGAACAACGAGGAGACAGTCAGCGCGGAACTCGCTGTCGCGACCGACCTGAGGAGTCGGGGTGATTTCATGGCTGCGCTGGACCTGAACGAGCAGATCTACCAGAAAGCCAAGGGGTTGTTCGGCGATGACGATCCTACAACTCTGCGGACCGCGCACGACCTGCTCGTGAGTCTAGGGCTCGCCGGAGCGTACCACAGGGGACGAGAATGGGGCGAGGACACGTATCGGCGTCGGGCGGATGTGCTCGGCTACGACCACCCGAAAACGACGAGCACCCTCAATGATTCGATCCTGGCCCGTCGGGAGGCGGGCGACTACGCCTGGGCACGTGTTGAGCAAGAAAAGCTCGTTGAACGATCACGTGAGATCTTCGGTGCGGATAGTATCGCCACCCTGCGGCGTTCCCACCACCTGTCCGTAGCTAGGCGCAAGGACGGCGACCACAAAGGCGCCCTGGAACTGTCTGCCCAGGTACTGAAGCGCTTCCGGTTGCGTTACGGGGACAATCATCCGAACGCGATGGCCTCCGCTCTCGCCCAGTCAATCGATCTGAGACACGCTGGTGATCTTGGGGGAGCGCGTACGCTCGGTGAGCAGACCTTTGACCGGTATCGCCAGAATCTGGGTGAGCACCACCCACACACCCTGTCCGCACTCCTCGACCTGGCGGTGACGCTGCGCCTGCTCGGCGATGCGGCCGGTGCACGGCAGCTCGACGAGCGGTCGTTCGAGCAGTTTCGGGCGGCGCTCGGTCCAGATCATCCGCACGCCGTAGTCAGTACAATCAATCTGGCAAGCGACCTTGCGGCGCTGGGCGAGACCGAGGCAGCCCTGGCACTCGACACCGAGGCGCTGGACCGGGCCAACCGCGTGCTGGGCACTGACCATCCCACGACGCTGGCGGCCCTCACGAATCGTGTCCTTGATCTGCGCAACCTTGGTCACACGCAGGAGGCGGAGACGACGTACGCGGAAGTCCTGACCCGCTACCGCCACGTGCTGGGCGACGCCCATCCGGCCACCATGGCTGCGGCCAGCGGGGTACGGGCCGACTGTGACATCGACCCGCTGCCGATGTAATCGTGGCAGTCACGTGCACAGATGCCCTGGTCACTACGCGAAGACCGATCCAGGCGGCCAGGTCGTCCGGGGCCGGTACGGTTTGCGTGTTGGCCCGAATCCTGCGGTGCACTGCGCGGACCACTTCCGGGCAGTGCAGTAGTGCCCAGGCTGCTGGCGTGACGCCCAGTCCCGACAGGGCGAGACCAAGGCCGATCCAGGCAGCCGGGCGGTCCGCGTCCGCGGCCAGTTCAGCGCGGTAGCCGCGGACAGCGTCGGTGAGTCGCCCGGTGACGTAGGCGAAGTCCGCTGCCGTGGCGCCGGGGACGCTCGGCCAGGTCCTGGACAACGCGTTCCGGCCATCCGGGGGATCGGCGATGCTGAGCCGGATCAGATCAGCTCGCGCGGACGACCAGGAACCGTCCGGCACTGGCGTGGGTGCGCGGTCAGTGCCCAGGTGGATAGCTGTCGGATGAGCACCCCCGGCCAGCCAGGTGTCCGTTAAGCCCGTCACCGTTGAGGGATCTGGCCGCAGATAACTGATCCGCCAGCCGGCGTAGTGATCGGCGCTAACTACCGCGACCAGAGTGCTGAGGTCGGCGGGCACCGACTCGTCTTGCCAGGGGCCCAGCTGTTCGGCGATGCCGTGCACGAACCGGCGTCCGGCCGGGGTGAGGACCGGATCATCGCTCAGCACACAAAGAACGTGCCACGTCTGCCCGCGCCAGTACGCGAACTCGAACGCCGCCCTCCGATCCGGTGCCTTTGTGCCAGTGCGGGCGAGTGCTCGCCAGAACGCGGTGACGCCGAAGAACGCGTACACGCCCTGCAACACGCCGCCGACCGGGCGCGGATCGTCCCGCCACGGGGTGTAGAACCGCTCGCGCGGGTCTTCGTCGTGGAGTCGGGTCAGGTGCAGCAGGCCGCTCAAACGGATGTGGTGGAACTCGTGAATGAGCGTGGCCGCCAAGGAGGCGGCGTCTGGCGGTCGGGTGATGATCGCGCTGCCAAAGGCCTCACCGGTGGAGGCACTCGGCATCCGGAACGGAACCGCTGGACGGGGCACCAGCGAGTCAAGCCCCGCGGGGAGGGCCTGGGCGATGTCGGGAAGGTGGTGGACGATCAGGCGCCAGGCTTGGGTGAGCAGCGCGCGCCAGGCGTCCACCTCGGTGGGGTCAAGCCGTTGTGGCGGCACCGGTTCGTAGAGGCCCCGGTACGGGTCAAGATCGTCCAGTCGCACGCGGAGCACATGCTCGCCGGCCCGCATCGTGAGCCGCCGGATGCCCCACCACCCCGGCGTGTCCGCTGCCCGAGCGGGGGGCAGCCGCACCGTCGCGGCGTCGTTGCTGACCTCCACCTGACCACGTTCGCTGCGCACGTCAGCCACCGACCAGGGCGAGCCGGCGGTCAACTGAACCAGGCCCAGGGTGGGCAATATGGCGTCACCGTTCCAGAGCGGTATGTGGGTATGAAAGTCAAGTCCCGCGTGGATCGCGGCTGCGGCGGCCAGCGCGTGCAGGTACCCGACATGCATCCACATCGGGCACACTCCGGTGATCCGGTTGCGAAGCAGACGCGCGGTGTAACCGGCCCAACTACCGGTATAGGGGTGGGCGAGCATCAGGTCAAGGGCGCTGGGTACTTTCTCCTGGACCCGAGCCAGCAACTCCCAGGCATCCTCCGATGGCGGTAGCGGGCCGAACAGCTCCGGAATTTTTGCGGTCTCCTCCATCAGCGCCCTGAGCAGGAGCAGCCTTCTGCTTCGCTCCGCGCGCCGCAACCGCAGCACCACATCCGCTCCTCCCTCCCCGCGAGCCAGATGGTCGAAGTCAGCCCAAGACAGGCGGTGGAGTGCGAAGCCATGGCTGGCGGCGTAACCCTCCATAGGCAGGACGACCCTCTTCGACAGCTAGCGACGCATTGGTACGACAAGCCTGGTGGTTCGAGTGCGGCGCGCTGGTGCCGTACAGCACTGGTCAGTAGACCCGGGGCGGATCCGCGCCGCCACCAGCGGTCACCTGTGGGTGCGCAGTTTGCTGCATTACGTGCCGCAATGCCCGCCTCAACGCCGTGCCATCCAACTTCCGCAGTACCGTCATCGACACCGCGCTGAGGTCAACCAACTCGGATTCGACGCCCGATTCCCTATCGGCTGAGAATGAGCCCATGACGTAGCTCCCCTCCGACACAGCATCGGCCGCACGATCACGGGGAGTGACCGCTGAACAGCTATCAGCGGTCAGACCACGTCAATCCCATGATGCCCTATCTGTATGGAGTTCGGGAAGGGCTCACCGCATGTCGCCGCACTGGCTCCGCCACTGGGCGGTCGTCGGCGGATAAGGCCATCAGGTTGCCGCAGCGGGCGCAGCGCAGGCTGGTTTCCCGCAGGGTACGGCGCCACTCTGTCAGTTCCCGCCGCTCGAGTGCCAGGCGTTGGTACCGTCGACTCAGGGCCTGGTCAGTCCACGAGTTGCCCACCAGCGCACCGAGGCACAGCAACAGCAGCCCGCCGAGGCCGGCAACCCAGCCGGCGGTCATCGTGATCGGCGGGAGCGCCCGCCGCGAGGGCTCGGTTCCTCGGCGCGGCCCGCCGGCCGCAGCCGCGGCGCCTGCCCCGCGCTCCCCGTTGTGTTCACCATGCGCACAACCCACCCCTTTCCGAGTGAAACAGCTTGCTGTGGTTCACCGTGCCGAATGGCGGCTGTCGCGGAAAGGTATTCGTACCGGTAGCGAACCGGTATTTGTGCACAGTCAGCGGACGTGTCGGCGGAGTCCTTCGATGTCGACCACGGTGATCGTGCGGCGCTGGGTCTGCACGCAGCCGCGGGCACGGAGCTTCCGAAGGGCTTTGGCCACGGCTTCTCGTGACGCGCCGACCCAGCTGGCAAGCTCGTCCTGGGTGAGCGGCAGAGTGATGGTGATACCGGATTCGGTCGGTTCGCCGAAGCGGTCGACCAGCTCGACCAAGCGGCAGGCCACCCGGCTCAGGGTGTCGTAGACGCCGAACTCGATCCGTTTGCGATCCGCGTCGCGCAGCCGAGTGGTGAGGATACGCAGCAGCAGCCACATTGTCCGGGGATGCTCCTGAAGGAAGGTGGTGAACCCGCGCCGCCCCACGGTCAAGATCTCGACAGGTTCCCATGATCTGACAGACGCCGAGTGTGGCTGCTGGTCGATCGCCGCCAGCTCGCCAAGCAAGGCCCCTGGCCCGCGTACCGCCAACACCACCTCGGCGCCGTCCCGCGCGGAGGTAAAGATCTTGACCCGGCCCGAGATCACCACGACCACCGCGTCGGATCGGGTGCCCTCGATAAACAGTGGCGTGCCGGCGGGCAACCGCCGTGGGCGACCGTGGCGGGCAAGGTCGGCCCATTCTTGCTCGGTCAGCTCCGCACCGAACTCCCGCACCGTGGCGCCGTCATGGTCCACCGGGTTCCTCCCTCTGGTGCGGCCCCGCCACTAGGATCCTCCTGTGAGTGCGAATGAGAGCTATAACAGTGTTTGCCACTCACAGGCCGGCCCCACAGAGTGGGGCCGGCACATCGGCGTCGGCCCCTGGCCGGGCCCCTGGCCCGAGGACCCCCGCTACGACCCCGACCTGCTGCGTGATGGTGACCGCCGCAATGTCGTCGACGCCTACCGCTACTGGCATCGCGACGCGGTGGTCGCCGCTCTTGACGCCCGCCGCCACCCGCTGCACGTCGCGATCGAGAACTTCGGCCATGACCACAACATCGGCACTGTGGTGCGCACCGCGAACGCTTTCGCCGTGGCCGAGGTGCATATCGTGGGCCGCCGCCGGTGGAACCGCCGCGGCGCCATGGTCACCGACCGCTACCAGCATCTGCGGCACCATGACGACATCGCCGAGCTGCTCGGGCACGCCGCAGCGGCGGGCCTGACCGTGGTGGCCGTGGACAACTCTCCGGGCGCGGTGCGATTGGAGACCGCCAGCCTGCCGCGGCGGTGCCTGCTGCTGTTCGGCCAGGAGGGGCCGGGACTGACCGCGCAAGCCCGCGCCGGGGCCGCGTTGACCGTCTCGATCGCGCAGTTCGGCTCCACCCGGTCGGTCAATGCGGGGGTGGCCGCTGGCATCGCCATGCACGCCTGGATCCGCCAGCACGCCGATCTTGAGGTGGCCTGGTGAGTGAGTGGGCGGGCCGGGCGGCCGCCGCCGAGCGGGCGGTGCACACCCGGCATCTTCGCTGGCTGTGGGGGCTGCCCAGCGCCCGGCTCGGCGGCATCGCCTGGCCGGCAGACTGGCCGGGTGCTTGGCCGGGCGGGCGCTCGGCGCACTGGCATTACTGGTGGCAGGCGCACCTGCTGGACTGCACGCTCGACGCCTACCACCGCGCCCCGACGCAGTGGCGGCGGGACACTATCGCGGCACTGGTGCGCGGCGTGCGAGTGCGCAACATCACCGGCTGGGTCAACGACTACCACGACGACATCGCCTGGCTTGGCCTGGCGCTGCAACGCGGCGCGACGCTGGCTGGGTTGCGCATGCCGGGCGCGGAGCGGGCCATTATGCACCGGTTGCGGCTCGGGCGGGGCCCGAGCGGGGGAATGCGGTGGCGAGTCGGTGATGATTTTGTCAACGTCCCGGCCACCGGCCCGGCCGCGATCTTCTACGCTCGCCGGGGAAATCTGGGTATCGCGGCGTCCTTGGTGGACTGGATTCTCGAGCACCTGATCGATCCAGGTACCGGCCTGGTCTTCGATGGGGCGCGGGTGAATCCGGACGGGTCGGTGCGCGCCGTGGAGCGGGCCATTTACAGCTATTGCCAGGGCGTACTGCTCGGGGCCTGCGTCGAGCTGGGCACCGCCACCGGTGCGCCGCGCTGGTGGCACCAGGCCGACCGCACGGTGCACGCGGTCGCCGAGCACCTCACCGACGGCGGTGTGCTGCGGGGGCACGGCGGAGGCGACGGCGGGCTGTTCACCGGCATCCTCACCCGCTACCTCGCGATCGCCGCAGTGGCGCGGCCATCCGGAACAATGCCAGCCGGAACCCTGTCATCCGGCGGGATCGCCGCGCGCCTGGTGTTGGACTCCGCCGAGGCGGCCTGGCGCAACCGAGGCGTCGCCGATGGCGGCCCGGTGTTCGGTCCGCAGTGGACGGTTCCGGCGCGGCCCCCCGGACCGGGACTGGCCGAGCGTGATCTGTCGGTGCAACTGTCGGGTTGGATGCTGCTCGAGGCCGCCGCCGCACTGTCTCGACGGCCCGCACCAGGCTGATCAGCGCTGGCTGGCACGTAGGGTCGAGACATGCGCAGGCCGCGGCTGATCGCGTCAGATGTTGATGGCACCTTGCTGGACGCGACCGATCAGATCTCGGCGCGCACCCGGGCGGCGGTGCATCGGGTGGTAGCTGCTGGGGTGCCGTTCGTGCTGGTCACCGGCCGACCGCCGCGATGGGTCCCGCCGGTTGTTGACCAGCTCGGGTACGCCGGGCCGGCGGTGTGCGCTAACGGCGCGGTCCTCTATGACGCCGCGACCGATCAGGTCAGTTATACGGTGACACTGGATCCGGCGCAGTTGCGCCACGCTGCGGACGTGGTAGCCACCGTGTTACCCGGCGCGAAGCTCGCCGTCGAGTTGCCCATCGACAGCGCCGGGGTGAACGGGGCTGAGCAGTTCCTCGCCGAACCGGGCTACACTCACCCCTGGCCCGATGCGGACTCTGTGGACGCGCCGCGAGACATGCTCCTCCGCCAACCCGCGATCAAGCTGCTGGTCCGCCAATCGGACGCGAGCAGCGACATGATGGCCGCCGTGGTCGGGGAGCTTCTGCGGGCCCAGTCGGGGGCTCACCAGGAAGCCCGATCGGATGGCCAGTCGCGAGGTCAGTTAGACGTTACGTATTCCACTAGTTACGGGCTGCTCGAAGTTTCCGCGCCCGGCGTTACCAAAGGCACCGGACTGGCCCGGTTGGCCGGCAAGCTGGGAGTCGCCTCGTCCGACGTGCTGGCCTTGGGTGACATGCCCAACGACCTGTCGATGTTGCGGTGGGCGGGGTACGGGGTGGCGATGGCCAACGCCCACCCCACCGTGCTCAAGGCGGCCGACGAGATCACAGCCCGCAACTCCGAGGACGGTCTCGCCTTAGTTATCGAGAGATGGTTCTGACCTCGCCGCGCCCGGGGTGGCGACTCTGCTGGCGAGCGGCCCGGCGTGGGCGGGTAACGAGCCATAGCGGGTACCTGGCCCTCACCTAGCTGGCGCTAGGTGAGGGCCACTGTCCACACTGATGACTATGGACCCTTAGAGATGAACACGGATCCCTAGGATTCCACCGCCGTAGTGGTGCCCGTAACCACCGTGGCCATAGCCGCCGTGGCCGTGCCCGTAACCACCGTGCCCGTAACCACCGTGGCCGTGCCCGTAACCACCGTGCCCACCGAGTGAGAAGATTTCCGCAACCCTCATTTGGCCCCTCCTGTAACTTCGGGTTCCAGGAACTACTCTTCCTAGAACGACGCTGGATGCGTCTTTCCGCTCAAGGAGATAAAACCCCAAGCAGCCCTCACCTCGTGACGACGCCTGCAGCAGATCCGCGCCCCAGCAGGCGATCGTTCTGACTGACCTCGATACCCGGTCGCGGTCGAATCAGAAGATAAACCGTCACGTATCCAGTCGTACTACGAACACACACGCTTCGCAACTGGTACTACTTATGTTACGATGAGCGCGCGCCACCTGTTATGTCCAGAATAGGGCTAATGTCCAATCTTCATGGCCGCATGACTGTGCGGATGCACACAGTCGTCATCGGTGGCCCGATCGTCGGGATTGCTGGTGGCGCGCACCCCGCGAGATCGCCCGGCAGCTCGCTGGCCGGCTTGCCGTGGCCATGCCCGGGTGACGTCACCGAGCATCAATCGTGACCGTATTGTGACCATTGCGCTGAACCGGTGGGGGCCGGTCGCTGACCGTGGGATGGCAACGAGCATCATCGCTGGTGTGGCATGGCGGGTCCGGCCCCGGGGCTGGAGGCGTGGCGCCACTGTGTGCGACGCAGTTCTTCAGACACCAGTTCGCTAGACGACAGAAGGGCCCGACGTGGCTATGCGCAATCGCTCGTTTCGCGTGACAGTACCGCTTGTGGCGCTCGCCGCCGGGCTGGTCATGGCGGCACCAGCTTGGGCGAGCACGGTGCAAGTCCAGGACGATGCCCACGTGTTGAACGTGACGGCAGTGCAGAATGACGCGGCCACGTTGCCCGTCGGTGTGTACATCTGGGCCACGACCCAGGACGCGGAGAACAAGTCGACGTTCGATGCTGATGTCAGGAATAAAGTCAGCGCGACGTTCCCGATCGTGATCGGGATCAATACCCAATCTCGACACGAGTCGATTCAGATCGGTTCTCGAGCCGGACTCTCCCAAGACTCCGCGTTGACGGTGGCGTCCCACGCGAACCATACTTTCCTCGCTACCATCCACAACCAGCCGGACTACACCGCGGCGGTCACGGCCACGCTGGACGACCTGCGCGCCGGCCTGGCCGGGGCGCACCGGGCGCGGCCATCGGCCCAGTCATCGCTACGGAGGGCTCCAGCACACTCCTCCGGCGGCGGCTTGCTCCTGATCATATTAGTCATCGTCGCGGTCGCCGTCGTCGCGATCCTCGTTGTCCGTCGGCGTCGGCCCAGCTCCCGGACGGGGGCGCCGTGGATGGGTTCCTCCATGGCTGCGGGTCCGCCGCCACCCATGGCCGCCTACCCGGACTACGGCCCGTCTTACCGCCAGGGAATGAGCCCAGGCGCGGCTGGCGCGATCGGCGCGGTGGGTGGCGGGTTGCTTGGCTATGAGCTGGGCAAGATGCGAGGCGAAGAGCAACAGCTCCATCGGGACGAGATGCTGGAGGACCGCTATCGTGGCGGCCAGTACGGCTCCGCGGACCAGGGTGATTGGGTCGTCGGCCAAGACAGCGACTTCGGTGACGGCAACCCCAGCCCGGGCTCGGGCGGCACCGGTGACTGGTGACCTACCAGCTCTCTGTTGGCGTGTTGCCCGGGTGTGCCGCGCGTTCGGGTCGGCCTCTAGGGTTTTTGGCACGCCGGAACGCTATTTCCATTCTTCTATCCGCCCCAGTCGGCGGCGGTACGCTTGCCGAAGATCCTGCAGGAACGCGTGCACCAGCAACTTATCAATTTGGCCGGAGTCCTCGGGCTCCCGGACGCCCTTGGTAAGTCGCTCAGCGAAGCCGAGGAAGTTCACCGACTGCAGCGGCGCCAGGTAGCGCTGGCCCATGAATCACCAGGTATAGACGCCCGAAGCCAGGAATCTTTCCCGAATACCGCAGCGCGGAAGAAGACCTTGGGTGCCAACCGCTGAATCAGCTCAATCGTCAGCTGATATTTCCACCCAAAGTCAATCTTGTCGGTGACTTGAGCGGCTCGGCCGCCGGACGAGATGGGAAATGAGGGTGAGAATTTCGGCTTGAGTGAGCCGCGGTAGTGGGGGTATCGTCGTCTAGGGTTCTCGAGAGATCCGCTCGCCCGCCGCTGGATGGCATCGCCGTCCCCGCATACTGCCTTGCACCAGAGCCCCCCAAAGGTTGTTCTCCCGCAAGATGACCTTATATCTGAGAGCGTAGCCTACCAGTCTGGTCAAGAGGCTTGACGTTAGCGCTTTATCTTTCCTGGGCGGCCGGGCGAGAGTGGGTGCGTCTGGCCGCTAGTTACCCCTGCTCGGCACCGGCAAACCGGATGTGACCCGCAGGTACGTCGTGGAGGAGGTGGCCGGCCAACCCTGGCTCGCGGTCGAGGGCTACCCTCTGGCGACGCCTAGAGTGGCCCATCACCCCGCCAGGACTGAGGAGTCCATGCCGAGCAGCACTGTCTGGAGCCCAGATAGGTCAGTCGCCAGCACGCCTGTCGAGCCGTTCTCGACGCTGCTGCAGCGCGTGATCCTGCCCCGCCGGGCCGATCCGGTTGCGGTCCGTGCGCTCTACGTCGACGAACAGCCAGCCACCGCCCGGCGGGTGTGGCCCACGGCCGATGGCGCGGTGCCCAACCCGCGAGACGTCGATATCGAGGTCACCGTCGCTAGTTCCTACGCCGCGCGGGTGTCCGCGCTGTCCCGGACCAGCGGGCGGGTTCCCGAGCGAACCGAGGTGTCCTTCGCGGCGTATTTCAACGCCTTCCCGGCCAGCTACTGGCGGCGTTGGACCGCGCTGCGCACCCTGCGTCTGCGGCTGGACGTCGAGGGCGCTGGTCGGGTTGACGTCTACCGTTCCAAAGCGGACGCTACCCAGATCCACGTGCACGGTGAGCTGGTCGAGGGTCGTCGTGAGCTGGATATCGAGCTGGACTTGACTCCGTTCGAGGACGGTGGCTGGTACTGGTTCGACCTCAGCACTGAGGACTCGGAGCTGATCGTGCACTCCGGTGGGTGGCACGCGCCGGTCACCGCGCCCGGGCGCGCGGCGGTGACCATCGGGATGCCGACGTTCAACCGCCCCACCGACTGCGTGGCAACCCTGCGCGCGATCGGTGAAGACGAGGTGGTCCGCTCGATCGTGACCGCCGTGGTAATCCCTGACCAGGGTGTGCGCAAGGTCCGTGAGCAGGACGGCTTCGCGGCGGCGCAGGCCGTGTTGGGCGATCGCCTGCGGATCATCGACCAGCCCAACATCGGCGGCTCCGGCGGTTACGCGCGCGTCATGTACGAGGCGCTGGAGAACACTGACTGTGAGCAGATCCTCTACATGGACGACGACATCGTCCTGGAACCCGACTCGATCCTGCGCGCCGTGGCGTTCTCCCGTTTCGCGCGCCGCCCAATGCTGGTGGGCGGGCAGATGCTGCAAGCTCAGGCCCGCTCCCGGCTGCACGCCTGGGGCGAGATCGTCGACCGGCAACGGATGCGCTGGGACAAGGCGCCGGGCACCGAATACGATCACGACTTCGCCCAGCACCCGCTGCGTCAGACCGCATGGATGCACCGGCGCACCGACGTCGACTACAACGCCTGGTGGATGTGCCTCATCCCCCGCGTTGTCGCCGAGGACATCGGGTTGCCACTTCCGCTGTTCATCAAGTGGGACGACGTCGAGTACGGGCTGCGCGCCCGCGAGGCGGGCTACCCCACCGCGACGGTGCCCGGAGTGGGGATCTGGCACATGTCCTTCGCCGACAAGGACGACGCCACCGACTGGCAGGCGTACTTCCACCTGCGTAACCGGCTGGTCGGCGCGGCGTTGCACGGCACCGGCGACCGGCCCACGGCGATGCTCGCGGACAGCCTCAAACACGCCCTCAAGCACGCGCTGGCGATGGAGTACTCCACGCTGGCGCTGCAGGAGATGGCGATCCGGGACTTCATGGCCGGACCGCAGGCACTGTTCGACAAGCTACCCACGGCGCTGGGTGAGGTCCGGGCCCGCTGCGCGGACTTCGCCGACGGGCAGGTGCTGGACTCCAAGGAACTGCCGTTGCCGGCCGGCGGCCAGCTGGAGGTGCAGCGCATGCTGAAACCGCCCACCAACCTCGTCACTATCGGGGCGACCCTGCTCAGA
>JBOHFY010000506.1:0-9145 GCA_050699895.1 Pseudonocardiaceae bacterium | reverse complement strand
CCTTGGCCTTGCGGGACTGCTGTTCCGGCCGCAGGAAGCGCATGGTCCGCATGTTGTGCAACCGGTCGGCCAGCTTGATCACCAGCACCCGAGGGTCACGGGCCATCGCGATGACCATCTTGCGGATGGTCTCGGCTTCGGCTGCGTCACCGAGTTGGACCTTGTCCAGCTTGGTGACGCCGTCGACGAGGTGCGCGACCACCTCGCCGAAGTCCTTGGACAGGCAGGTCAGCGAGTAGTCAGTGTCCTCCACCGTGTCGTGGAGCAGCGCGGCCACCAGAGTTGTGGTGTCCATCCCCAGCTCGGCGAGGATCGTCGCGACCGCCAGCGGATGGGTGATGTAGGGATCGCCAGACTTGCGCTTCTGGTGAACGTGCTTGGCCTCGGCGACGTCGTAGGCGCGCTGCAGCAGTACGAGGTCAGCTTTGGGGTGCAGCTCCCGGTGCACCGTGGCAAGCGGTTCGAGTACCTGCCTGACCGGGCCCGGCCGCTGCGCGGTGATCCGCCGCGCGAGCCGCGCCCGGACGCGTCGAGTCGCCGAGGGCAGCCGTGGGGGGAGAGTGGCTTCGTCCAGACCTGTCGGCGCCGCATCGGCTAGTTGCAGGTCCTGGCTCACATTGCACTCTCCCGCTACGTGGCGATAAACAGGTTTTCAGCTTACCGGCCCCCGCTCAGATGGTGATTGTGGTGCCGTCGAAGCGGGTGATCGTGAAGGAGGCGTTCTCGTTCGTCGTGGGCTTCTGGTCCCGCAGGATACCGATCGCTAGCGCCTCGCCGAGCGTGAAAAACTCGGTGAAGTCGGTGCGCCAGTGCACGCCGGCCATGTTCCGGGCGTTCCCGATGTTCGCGGCGAGCTTGTTCAGCTCACCGCCGGCGGTGAGGGGCGGGCTCGCCGGGTTCGCCGGCACGAGGGCGGTGCCCGCCATATCGGGGACTAGCACCGGACCGGGCAGGACGAACGACTCGTCGAACCAGGCCTTCAGGATGGTCACACACGCGCCCGCCACGGTCGCGTGCCCGGAGCCGTAAGCCGGGTGGGTCGGGCAGCCCTCCGCGAACGCCTGCGCTAGCAGGTGGCTGCCGAACCTGGCCATGACATCGCCCAGCACCGGCGAGTTGAGGATCTCCGAGTTGATCATCGGGAACGGGTCCAATCCGAGGCGCCGCGCCTCGATCCGGCCGCCGAACTCCTCGGGACGCAGCCGGCGATGCACGAACCACTTCTGGAACCAGACCGCCTTCAGCGCGCGGGTCGCGACCTCGGTGAGGAGACTGAGGATGTGCGGCCCACCGTAGGTGCCGAACCCCGTCTGGTTCTGCGAGAAGTTGTACGGGTTGCCCGCGTCGAACGGCGCGTTCATTCCGAGCAGGATCAGGCAGGCGTTGAGGTACGCCTCATAGAGCGCATCGACGTGGACGTAGGTCGCCAGGTCACGAGGCGTCTGGATGTAGCGCAGTGGCGGGCCCGGAAGGTTGGGCGCGATGTTAGCCCCGTTCTGCGCCGCGAGCCAGGCGGGGAATTGGGTGAGGTAGTCGGCTCCGGGCTGCACTGTTCCGATGAGCTGCTTGATGGTCAGCGCCCCGTAGGGGATGTCCCTGAGCAGGAACTGCGACACGTACGGACCGGCCAGGTCACCGGGGGTGTCCCCGCGGAACAGGGTGGCGGGGGTGACCGCCCCGCCGACCTTCGGGCCACGGAAGTCCGTGAAGTTCTTCGTCAAGTCGACCGCCGCCTTCGCCACGGTCAGGTTGGTCGCGAAGTCGGTGAACTTGACGTCACGGGCCAGCGCCATCCAGTACAGCTCGGCCATCTCCGAGGAGTTCCTCGGCCTGTCGATCCGCGGCGCGGGCGGGGCCACGAGCCCCTGCGCGTCCGGCCCCTCGACGTCGAACGCGAGTCCCGCCTGCGGATTCGTGAACTTGCGGCCACCGGCCATGCCGAGCGGGATGCGCTCGAAGTCGTCGGGCAAGCCGGTGCTCACCGCTCGCAGCAGCAGCCGGTACGCCGAGGGCACAACCTGGCCGTCGGGATTGTGCGCCAGCCCCTTCGAGTAGTTCGCGACGTAGGGGTACGAGGTCTCCTCACCGTTGCTCACATGGTCCGGTAGCTGTCCTGAGTACGCGCGGTCCGAGGCCACCGCCCGCAGGGCACGACCCGCGACCCATCGATCCGTCATCATCGATATCTCCTCTGTCATATTGCTGGCGTGGGCGTCCTACTCCCACCGCAATCGAGCCGTTACTGTCACAACGTGAAGAACCGGCCAGATCAGCAACTCTCGAGAATCTTCCTCCGTGCAATATAGAAAAACAGCAGGCCAAACAAGACTATCACTATTCCGACTTCGTTGATGCCGTTACGAAATGCCACCAGAATCATCCACCGGGTAATGTAGGTCACGGGATGATTTTAGCCCATAGCGCTCTGCGGATGAATACCGATGATTGGCCATGATGTCACTCTTATAGGCCAGTGCGGGAGCGAGGAGTATCCAGGGAACGAGCGGTGTCAGACCGTCAACAGAGCGTGCAGTAATCGGCCGACGAGCCGATCTCGGCCACGCAGCGAACCGATCTCCAGCAGCACCGCGATGCCACTGACCGTCACCCCGGCCCGCTCGACCAGCGCGCAGGTTGCGGCCGCTGTGCCCCCGGTGGCGAGAACGTCGTCGACCACCAAGGCCCGCTGCGCTGGCCGCAGGACACCGTGGGCCAGTTCCAGTGCACCGATGCCGTACTCGAGGGCGTAACCCTCACGGTCGCAGACCACGGGCAGCTTGCCGGGTTTGCGGATCCCGACCACACCAGCGCCCAGGGCGTAAGCGACCGCGGCACCGAGCAGGAACCCTCGGGCCTCCACCCCAACCACCACGTCGACCCGCGGGGTGAAGGCGATCACTGCGTCCACCACCGCCCGGAACGCGGTCGCATCGGCGAATACTGGCGTGAGGTCGCGGAAGACCACACCGGGCCGAGGGAAGTCCGAGACCTCACGGACCAGCGGTACGAGTAGGGCTGCCAGGTCGTCCCTGTTCGGCCTGGGTCGCACGCTAGGTACTTTACGGGCCAGTATCGTCAGAATTCCCGGAGTTCAGCCCCGTTTCTGCAGAGTGCTGGTCCGCTGTCTGGGTTCGCGTGTCTTTCGGGACGTGGGTGTCTTGATGAGGCTGGATCTTTTTCCTGATCAGAATCGGCTTCAACACCTGGACCGGTGTCGGAAGCGCAACCGGCAGCTCGACCGGAATCAACACCCGCGACGGGTCCGATGTCGGCTTGGCTGAGTCCGGATCAGGCTGTTCCGGGATCACTGCTGTGCACGACTTAGACGCCGACCTCAGCCCCCGGGTGCACGCCGGTGGCGCGACTGTGGACCGGCCCGATGCGGACTGGCCCGACGGAGACTGGTTCTGGGCGGCGCCGTCCGAGCTGGTGGCGCCCTGATGGAGCGCATCGGGCGTGGCGTGCTCAGCTGGCTCAGACTGACTTCTCGGCATCGGGATCGACGGTGCTGGAGGACGCGCCCTGGCGAGCGACCCGGCGGCCCCAGCCGTTGCGGCAGGCGTCAGGGCGCGGTCCGCCAGCCGGCCGTTGGTGGCCACCCGCACCGGCACAGTGTCGCGATCAGGCTCAGGGAACGCGAGCACCGGCGATCTCCCACCGGAGCTGAAGATGCTGCCGCCCGGCAAGATGACCGCTAATGGCGGGCTGGCCAAGCCCGCGGCCAGCGCCAGCGCACCACCGATAACAGCGGCCAGCCGAACTGGCCCGCCGCGCTGGCGGCCAGCGCTACGGCGAACCGGCACGGGCACATCAGACAGCGCTGAGCCACCGGCGAGGAGTGCGCTCAGCTCGCGTCGTCCGCGTCGTTCCCAGCCAGAGCCGACGGTACGGGCCGCCACCTGGTCGACCTGAGCGAGCAGGCTCCGTGCCTCGGGCCGGCCACGCGGATCCTTGGCAAGTCCGCGCGCCACCAGCTCCCGAACCGGTTCGGGGAGCACATCGACCGGGGGTGTGCTCTGTTCGTGCTTGGCCCAGAGCTCGGCCGCGCCGTCGGCATAGAAAGGCGGCGCGCCGGCCAGGCACTCGAAGAACGTGACCGTGGCGGCGTACACATCCCCCGCTGGGGTGGCTGGAGCGCCACTCCACTGTTCGGGCGCCAGATAGAAAGATGTCGACCGATCGAGCAGCCGCCGACCGTCGGATGTCCCGAGCCCGAAGTCGACGAGCCGGACCCGGCCAGCAGGGGTAAAAATCACACCCTCGGGCTTGATGCCGCCGTGCGCCAGGCCTACCTCATGACAGGCGGCTAGCGCCCGCAGCGCGTCCTTGAGCACAACCAACGCGGCCTCAGTACCGACGGCGCCCTGCGCCAAGAGCAGGGCACGCAGCGAGGTTCCGCTGACGTGGCCGCCCATGACGGCGCCACCATGGTGGCATTTAACGACCCACCCCACCATCCCCGATCCTCCCTGGTCGCCCTCACGGTGCCGCCCCGTACCCCTCACTCCCCGGAGCGATATCCGGCGCCTGACTACAGAGCGTTCTCTCAAACGGGCGTGGAGGCAAGGGCTTTGAAGGGACAACACACCACATAGGTGATAGAGAGTCAACAAGCGCTGGCCACTTGCCAGGGACTTATTACTCTACGCAATCAATGTAACTGAGCGTAGTTGAGGTATCTCACCGCCGTTAGCGGCCCGAGGACCTGCCGGCCTTGCCGGATGGCCTGCTGCTCTTACCCGCAGGCTGCCCGCGCCGACGTCCCCCAGGTACGGTTTTGCCGATCTTGTCGGTCGTCCCGGCGGGGGCCAGTGCGTCCCCGGCTGGGGTTGTGGGGGCAGCCGCCGTGGACGAGGTCTCGTCCTCGAGCCCAGAGCGTCCAGAGTCTGGGGCGGTCTTGCGAGCCAACTTCTCCCGGCGCGCGGCTACCCGCTCGGCTTGCTGCTGGTAGGCCGGCCGGCGCATCGTGAGGTCGACCATCAAGGGGGTCGCCAGGAAGATCGAGGACATCGCCCCCGCCATGATGCCGATCATCTGCACTAAAGCGAGGTCCCTGAGAGTCCCCACCCCCAGTAGACCGACGCCGACCACCAACAGGCTGAGTACCGGCAACACCGCGATCAACGAGGTGTTAATCGAACGCATCAGTGTCTGGTTGACCGCGAGGTTGGCGGCCTCGGCATAGGTTCGTCGGGTCAGCCGGAGCAGTCCTCGGGTGTTCTCCTGGACCTTGTCGAACACGACCACGGTGTCATACAGCGAGAACCCGAGGATGGTGAGTAAGCCGATCACCGACGCTGGCGTCACCTCGAAACCGACCAGCGAGTAAATCCCCGCGGTCACCAGTACGTCGTGCACCAACGCGATCAGCGCCGCGAGCGCCATCCGAGGCTCGAAATACACCGCGAGAAACACACTCACCAGGCCGAGGAACACCAGCAGCGCGATCAGTGCCTGCCGGCTGATCTCGCCGCCCCACGTTGCGCTCACCGCGCTGTCGCTGATCGCCTGCTCACTGGGTCGCCCGGCTGTGCCGAGCGGGTGCAGCTGGGAGTACAGCGCGTTTTTCAGGACGAATGACATGCGGGTGTCCAGCGCCGGGGAGCTGATCAGGATGCTCGTCGCGGCACCGGTACCGACGGTCTGCACCGACGCGGGAGGCCGGCCCACCGTGTCGGTAAAGACGCGCTCGGCCTGCTGGGTGGTGATCCGTCCGCCGGCCCCCAGCGCCGGGAGCTGTATCCGGGTGCCGCCCTCAAAGTCGATGCCGAGGTTGAACCCGCGCAGCAGGATCGACGCGAGACAGACCACGACGAGCAGGCCGGATAATGAGTACCAGATCCGCCGCCGCCCGACGACGTCGAACGCACCGGTTCCGCTGTACAGACGCCCCAGCGTGCGCACCATCTCAGGCATCTCAGGCCCCCTTCGCCGCGGCGGCCAGCGCCGATCGGCCTGCGGCTCCGGCTCGCTGCGCGGCCCCGAGCCCGGACAGTCCCGGTTGGGACAACAACCGGGATCGCGCGGCCATCGCCACTAGTGGGTGCGTGGCCAGGAATACCACCACCAGGTCTAGCACCGTGGACATGCCGAGGGTGAAGGCGACACCCCGCACCTGCCCTACCGCCAGCACGTAGAGCACCGCGGCGGCCAGGAAGCTCACGGCGTCCGCCGACAGGATGGTGCGGCGAGCCCGGGCCCAGGCCCTGGGTACCGCGGAGCGGAAGGTCCGGCCATCCCGCACCTCATCCTTGAGACGCTCGAAGAAGATCACGAAGGAGTCGGCGGTGATGCCGATCGCGACGATGAAGCCGGCGACACCGGCCAGGTCCAGGGTGAAGCCGATCCACCGCCCCAGCAGCACCAGCACGGCGTAGACGACCAGCCCGGACAATGCCAGAGACAAGATCGTCAGCACTCCGAGCGCCCGGTAGTAGAACAGGCAGTAGACCAACACCACGGCCAGCCCGAGCGCCCCGGCGAGAAGTCCCGCGCGCAATGAGGCCAGGCCCAGGGTGGCCGACACCGTCTGGGACTCCGAGGACTGGAAGGACAGCGGCAGCGAACCGTACTTGAGCACATTGGCCAGGTTCTGGGCCTCGGCCTGGGTGAAGCTGCCGGTGATGCTGGTCTGCTGGCCGGGCAGGATCGCCGCCTGGATCTGCGGCGCCGACACCACGTCGCCATCCAGCGCGAACGCGGCCTGCTGACCGATGTTGCTCGCGGTGTACTTAGCCCAGACGTCCTCGCCCTGGCGGGTGAACCTCAGCTGCACCTCATAGCCCGTGCCTGCCTGGTTCGGGCCGGCCGATGCGCTGGACACCTGCTCGCCGGACAGGAATGCGGGACCGAGCAGGTACTTGGCGGTGTGCCGCTGGTCGCAGGTGACCAGCGGCAGGCGCGGGTCGTCGTTGCCGCGCAAGGGGTGCGAGGCCGCGCAGTTCAGTGCGGTCAGCGCCTGCTGCTGCATCGCCGGGTCCGTGCTCTGCAGCTGCTTCCGGGCCTGCTGGATCTGCGCGGCGGCCTGTGGGTCGGCCGAATCCGCCGGAGCGCTGCCGACCGGCGGCGCCGCGCTGGTGGGAGGTGGCGATGGGGTCGGCGTCGGAGCTGCGGGTGCCCCAGCCGGCACCTCGGAGATGACCGTCCGGAAGTACAGCTTGGCGGTCTGCCCCAGGGTGCGCGCCTGGTCACCATTCTCACCTGGCACCGTAATGACCAAGTTGACCCCGTCGAGCACGACCTCGGCGCCGCTCACGCCGATGCCGTTGACCCGTTGCTCGATGATCTGCCGAGCTTGGTCAAGGGACTCTCGCGATGGTGCGCGACCGTCGACAGTCCGGGCGGTCAGGGTCACCCGGGTGCCGCCTTGCAGGTCGATGCCCAGCTTCGTGGTGGGGCCCCCACCGCCAGTGAACAAGACCAGCGAGTACAGGGCGGCGACGATCCCAGCGAAGATCGCCAGGTTGCGCCAGGGGCGGAAGCGCCCGGCCGGTGGTGCCACGGTGAGTGGTTCTCCTCGTTAGCGGCTCACTGGGGTTAGCCGCGCTGTGGTGAGCAGCGCACTGAGCCGGGCGCCAGCACTGGCGACCGGCCGCGGTCTCCCCTGTGCCAGCGCCGGGATCGGCGCAGGCACCGTGAATCGGATGCGCGAGCGTACCGCCCCGCACCATGTCAGTCAGGACTTGTCGGCGCGAGCGCTACCGTCGATGGGAGCCGCCAGTGGCGCGCTGGCCGCGGCCGGATCGTCACCGTCCCCGGTGGCCTCCCCGTCCCCGGTAGCCTCCCCGTCCTTGATGATCTTTTCTCGGATCGCGACGCGCAGCCACCTGGTGCGCACCCCCGGAGCAATCTCCAGGTCGACCGTCGTCTCCTCCGCGCTGGCTACGACGGTTGCGTGCAGGCCGGAGGTGGTCACCACCTGGTCGCCGTCGGCCAGCGAGCTCTGCAGCCGTCTCGCGTCAGCTACCACCCGCTTTTGCCGGCGAGAGTTCATGATCAACAAAGCCGCGAGCACAGCGATGAACAGCAGTGGCAGGAGCTGGGGGTCCATGGTTCTCCGATCACCGTCAGTGTTGCGGTACCGAGTGTGCCAGGTCGCGCCGCCACCGGGTCCTTGGCGTCGGTGGATCCCGGTGGCGACAGCTCCCGCATGGGCACTGCCGGCCGGCACCCTGAACACGGCACCGTCCGAATGGCGCAGCAGCCGCGGCCGATCGGAGCAACCAGTACGTCCCTCGTCGCCCGCTGCGGACCTGTGGGCGCTGCGGCGAAACCAACACTCTCAGGTTTCGAAGCGATAACGACCGATTCCTTAGGGTTCCGCCAGCAGTCGTCGACGAAAGGACGGACGCGTTGCCGTCGCACCGCTACTCCAGGCCTCGCTGCAGACCGAGCGCCCATGCCTTGAACACCCGCACCGTGAGCCCCCAGACCCTGATCTCTGGTGGCGCCACCGCTACCGGTATGACATTCACTTCCGCCGGAGCAACAACCATGATGGCTTCCGCGGTGACTGCCGCCAGCCCAGCGGTACAGCTGAACGCCGGCTTCCCGAACACCCTGCGACACCGCAGCAAGGCGGACGAGCAAGCTTTTGTCCTCCAGTACGTGCAGCCGGGGCTGGTCGGGCTCATCGACGGAACGCTGTCGACACTCGCGCCTATCTTCGCCGTGGCCTTGCTGTCGAGCTCGCACGCCGCGCTGCTGGTCGGGCTGGCTACCGCGCTGGGAGCCGGCATCAGCATGGGGCTGTCCGAAGCGCTCTCCGATGACGGCGGCCAGACCGGCCGGGGGGCAGCCAGCACCCGAGGCTCGATCACCGGGGTAATGACTACCGTAGGTGGTGTCTTTCACGCCTTACCGTTCTTAATCTCCGACCGGGCGGTGGCGCTCGCGGTCGCGGCCGTCGTGGTCGCCATCGAGCTCGCGGTGATCGCCCTTGTCCGCAAGCGCTACCTGGAGGTCTCCTTCCGGTGCTCCCTCATCCAGGTCGTTTTCGGCGGAGTTCTCATCGTCGGAGTCGGATTGTGGCTGGGTGGGCTCTAAATCTCACGCTTCGAACAGGGTGGGTGCGGGGTCCGCGAGAGCATCAGCGGGCGGCTGCAGCCGCAGGTGTCGCCACGCGGCCGCGGTGGCCACTCGGCCG
>JBOHFY010000505.1:0-3229 GCA_050699895.1 Pseudonocardiaceae bacterium | reverse complement strand
CCCCTACATCACCCATCCGTTGGCGGTGGCGACGATCCTGGCCGGGCTGGGGATGGACACCACCGCTCTGGTGGCCGCGCTGCTCCATGACACCGTGGAGGACACCGATTACTCGCTGGCCTGCCTGTCCGCGGACTTCGGCGACGTGGTCGCGCACCTCGTCGACGGTGTCACCAAGCTGGACAAGGTCGAGTTCGGTGCCGCAGCCGGAGCCGAGACGATTCGCAAAATGGTCATCGCGATGGCCCGTGACCCCCGCGTGTTAGTGATCAAACTGGCGGACCGGCTGCACAATATGCGCACCATGCGCTTCCTGCCACCAGAGAGCCAGGTTCGCAAGGCCAATGAGACCCTCGAGGTTTTCGCCCCGCTGGCGCACCGGCTGGGCATGGCCACCGTCAAGTGGGAACTGGAGGACCTCGCCTTCGCGATCCTGCACCCGAAGAAGTACAACGAGATCGTGCGGCTGGTGGCCAACCGGGCCCCGTCCCGCGACACCTACCTGCAGACCGTGAAGGACCATCTCGAGGCGCAGCTGGCCGGTGCGCGGATTACCGCCAAGGTCGAGGGCCGGCCCAAGCACTATTACTCGATTCATCAGAAGATGATCGTGCGCGGTCGCGATTTCGACGACATCCACGACCTGGTCGGAGTACGGATCATGGTCGAGGACGTCCGTAACTGCTACGCCGCGATCGGTGTCGTGCACTCGGTGTGGCAGCCGATGCCCGGTCGATTCAAGGACTACGTCGCGCAGCCCCGATTCGGGGTCTACCAGTCGCTGCACACCACGGTGATCGGGCCGGACGGCAAACCACTGGAGGTGCAGATCCGTACTCACGACATGCACCGAACCGCGGAGTACGGCATCGCCGCGCACTGGCGGTACAAGGAGACCCACGGCACCCATGACTGCACTCATAACGGATCCGTCGATATCGACGAGATGGCCTGGATGCGCCAGCTACTGGACTGGCAGCGGGAGGCCGCCGACCCCAGCGAGTTCCTCGAGTCGCTGCGCTATGACCTAGCCACTCGTGAGATCTTCGTCTTCACGCCCAAGGGTGAAGTCATCACGCTGCCCACGGGTTCCACGCCGGTCGACTTCGCCTACGCGGTGCACACCGAGGTCGGTAACCGCTGCATCGGCGCGCGGGTCAACGGCCAGCTTGTCGCGCTGGAGCGGCGGCTGGAGAATGGCGAGGTCGTTGAGATATTCACCTCGAAGGCTGGGGGCAACGGCCCCAGCCAGGACTGGGTGTCCTTCGTCGCCTCACCCCGGACGCGAGCCAAGATCAGGCAGTGGTTCGCCAAGGAACGCCGTGAGGGGGCCATCGAGGCTGGCAAGAGCGCCATCACCAAGGAACTACGCCGGGTTGGGCTACCAGTGCAGCGGCTGGTCTCCGCGCAGGCGCTGGTCGCGGTGTCCCGAGAGCTGCGTTATCCCGACGTCAGCGCGCTGTACGCCGCTGTCGGCGAGCACCACGCCTCACCTCGTCACGTGGTGCAACGCCTGGTTGCGCTGCTCGGCGGCGAGGAGGGCGCCGAGGAGGTGCTGGCCGAGCGGGCCACCCCCTCCACCGTCGCGCGCCGTCGACAGACCGGTGACTCCGGCGTGCGGGTACCTGGCGCTGGGGACGTCTACAGCAAGCTCGCCCGTTGCTGCACACCGGTGCCAGGGGACGAGATCCTCGGATTCGTCACCCGTGCTGGCGAAGTCAGCGTGCACCGCACCGACTGCACCAACTCCGAGGCGCTGCGGGCGCAGCCCGAGCGGCTGGTCGGTGTGGAGTGGGCGCCGTCGTCCTCGTCGGTGTTCCGAGTCGTGATCCAGGTCGAGGCGCTGGACCGGCATCGCCTGCTGTCCGATGTCACCAAGGTACTCGCGGACGGGCGGGTCAACATCTTGTCCGCCGCAGTCTCCACCACCCGGGACCGCGTGGCGGTGAGCCGGTTCTCCTTCGAGATGGGCGATCCGAGACACCTGGGCCACGTGCTGCAGTCGGTGCGCAACATTGAGGGCGTCTACGACGTCTATCGCGTCACGTCGTCCAACTGACCGCGCCGATGAGTAACCGCCTAGAAGGTGTCAGGTCGCCGGGACGTCGACGGAGGTGATCGTGACCGGTTGGTTGGGCTTACCGCCGCCGGGGGAGGGCTCCAGTGACCCGTCGTCGCCCGCTTTGGCTATCTGGTCGAGGACCGTGAGGCCGGCCGGGGAGATCGTGGCGAAGACGGTGTACTGGGGCGGGAGCTGGGTCTGACCGTAGATCAGGAAGAACTGGCTACCACCGCTGTTGGGCTGGCCGGTGTTGGCCATCGCGACGAGCCCGCGCCCATAGGTCAGTTGCGGGAACACCTCGTCCGAGATGGTGTACCCCGGGCCACCGGTGCCCGACCCGGTGGGGTCACCGCATTGCAGAACCTGCAACCCGGGGTTGGTGACCAGCCGGTGACAGGGGCTGTTGGAGTAGAAGCCCTGCTTGGCCAGGCTGACGAAGCTGTTCACGGTGCACGGGGCCAACGCCCGGTCGAGGGTGAGGCCGATCGTGCCGGCCGAGGTCCGCATGCTCACCGCTACCGTGCCAGTGGCGGAGGTGGAGCCGGCCAGCGGGGGCCGCACCGGCCTAGCCGGGGTCTGCTGGCCGGCCGGGTACTGGCATTCCACCGAGGCGGGCAGCGGTGTCGGACGGACCGGCTTAGCGGCCAGCTTGGTGTCGGGGCTCGGCTTTGCCGCGGCGCCCGTGCTGGCCGGCTTGGCGGTGGCACTCTGGTCACGTGTGCTGAGCGTCACGATCAGCGCCACGACCCCGACGACCAGTACCACCGCAGCCGCGCCGCCAGCCACCGCGTACCTGCGGCGGCGCGCCTTGGCCCGCTCCGCCCGGCGGGCGAGTTGGCGATCTAGTTTGCGCTTCGCGGCTTCGCGACGCTGCTCGTTCGTGGGCACCCGGACTCCTGTGACTGGGTCAGCTGTGACGTGGGTCGACGATCGCCGCGCAGTCTAGGTGGACCGTGGGCGAGCCTGGCGGGCGCGCCCGCCCTAGGCTGGAGTTGTCCGTGCCTCCCTCACGCCCCCAAGGATCGCCGTGCTCGTCGCAGGTTTCCCTACTGGATCCTTCCAGGCGAACTGTTTCGTGCTCGCGCCCGAGGCCGGTGGCCCGTGCGTGGTGGTCGACCCGGGGGAGGGCGCGGAGCAGCCGCTAGCGGAGCTGTTGCGGCGCCCCCC
>JBOHFY010000504.1:0-11485 GCA_050699895.1 Pseudonocardiaceae bacterium | reverse complement strand
CCACTTGGTCGGTGCCCACTAGTGCTATCAATCTCCAGCTGCTACCGACGGAAGACTGAGGACTACGCTGGCCTTCGCCTACCTGATGATAAAACCCTCGCGGTGGATCTAATGCTGACGACCCCGGAAACCAACTGTGTCCATCAAACGAGACCGCCGCCGGCCAGAAGCCGGAACATTGGTGTGCCCGTTGACCGGAGCTGGTACCGGAGGAGCCAACTTAGCAGCGATCTTCTCAGCACCCCCGTACAGCAGCGGTAGCGCACCTGCCACTACCCCACCTGTGCGGTTGATGTGTTCGACGCCAGAAATAACCGGCTCAGCCTGCTTGGCGATCGTCTTCACGTTGACCAAGCAGTCATCGAGATTGTCCGCGATGCGGTTCAGCAGAAAACCGACCACGAACAGATAGGTCGCGAGAACCGCAATCAACAACGCGATCAGGACCACCGTCAAGACAACAAGAGTCATCTCTAGCCCTTTCAGGATGGCGTTCCGGAACCAGTCAATACTCTGGTCAGGAACAGATGGTGCTGCAGACCCTCGGCCAGTACCGCGTCGACCCTGTCAGCCGTGATAGGAATAAGCGCGCAGTTCGCGGTGTTCTCCGGGATAGCCCGTAGGGTGTCCCGGACTCCCGCCACGCTTTTGTCGATAGACTTCACCATCGACAAAAGGGAGGTCAGCAGCAGGATCACGACAAGGACAACGCCGAAACCAACCGCTATCGCGACCCACCAAAAGGTGATCTCTTCAGGCGCATACCCCTCAGGCCCACCCGCGTACCCCAGTAGAAATTCCATCGCTAACCTCCAAGCCGAGCACGTCCGCGTTCCAGACCTCCGATGATGACCTCAGCGTGGTCGATCGTCTGTCGAAGGTCCGCCAACGGGAGCGTGTTCCGATATGCCTGCTGTAGTCCTGCGTTGATCTGTGGCGCTTGACGGGCAATCCGCGCGGCAAGGACCAGCACCGGGGCCACCAACGCGACCACCACCGAGATCACCACGACAGCGATCGCGAAACCCAGGTACCAGCCAAACAGATGTGCCTCACCGGGCTCGGGTGCCTGTGCCGCAAGCAATACCATCCCGCAACCCTCCTTTCGGTAGCAGTAGTACTACGGAGTCACTAGACCTTAACGGTTCGGTACGGTCGTCACGCACGTCGTCTCCAGGTAACCCAGGAGCGTCTGGGTCGCCGTCTGGACGTTGTGTACCTTCTTGAGGTGGTCGGCCACCTGGTTCATCAGAACGTCCTTGTCGGACGAGGTGAACTGCGAGCTGCACTCCTGATGACCGCACGTGAATTCATGCATCTCTCGTACTCTCCTTCGATTCGATTCCAGCGGGAACCCTGATCGTCGGCGACTAGACGGCGACTGGCCGTTAAACCTGTTCTGCCATGGATCGTACCGGCGCGAGGTTGGCGTTCACCGAAGGCAAGACCTCGGGGATTGTCCTCAACTGATAGGCGATTGCGTTGACTCCCACGATGACCGCGCCAAGTGTCCAAGCGACGTGCCTCAGCTGAGAAATTACTTTCAACAGCGAGATGGCGACAACGGCCACGACCAGCGCGACAGCCAACAGCGTGACCCACGCGGCTGCAGGCATGGCGTCCTCCTCTTTCTCGATGGTTCCTCAGGTCCTTGCTTGCTAGACGCCCAGCGCGCCGAGTAGATGACCGACGCGCTTCACGTAACGGGTCGCGCCGATGCCAATTTCATTAACCGCACCGTCTGTTACAGCCAGCAACTCAGGAACGTTGTCAAGCTCACCGGTCAAAATCACACCGTTGTACAAAATGTCGTCAACTGTCTCGCGGATGCGATCCACTGGCGCGACGATGCGCTTCATCAGCACCACAACAATGGGAAACACCACAAAGATCAGGACCAGGTCGCCAATCCACCACAAGATCATTTCCGTCCTCTCCTTCCTGCACGGATCGTTATCACTACTTCCCCCGGCCGAAGAGCCGACCGAAGAACCGCTTCAGACCAGTCATCATCGCCTGCATGGCGATGCTGAAACCCTTCACAGGAACAGCGTCACGCTGTACGGGCACCTCGCCCCGAGAGGCCCGCCCAATGTCGTCCGCGATACATTTGGCGAAACTTTTCATGATCACGCTGGTGACATCCGACACCATGCCTCTGCCGAACTGGGCGGCCGCACCGGAGAGCTGGAGGTCCTGGGCCACCTTGACGCGTGTTCCCCTTCCCGAGGGCACCATCGTCGAGGTCACCTTCATGGTGGCCTGGCCCTTGCCCTTCTCCTCCGACCCGGACGCGTCCATCACAATCCGCTTGGCGGCCTCGTCTCGCAACACGATCTTGGCCGTACCGGCGAACTGGAGCTTCACCGGCCCCATCTTGGTCGTCACTCGCCCTTTGTACACGTCTCCGTTCACATCGGTGAGCTCGGCACCTGGCAGGCATGGTGCGATCCGCGGCACGTCTTGCATGTGCCTCCACACCTGCTCGAGCGGCGCAGCAACCTCGAACTCGTTCTCGATCAGCATCGACTACTCGCTCTCCTTACCAGACGCTGGGCCCCCGGCGAATGCGGCGGGATCCCCCTCGAATGTTTTCACACATCCAGCACAGCAGAAATAGTACGTGGTTCCGTCGTGATCCACCTTGTGGCGTGCGGACCCCACCTCCACTGTCATGTGGCACACCGGGTCGACCGCTTCGGCGACTTCGGAGATTTCCGGTCGCACTCCCTTGACCAGCTCACCCGCAGCCCTCAGTTTCACCAACTGAGCGAGCACCCCCACCGCAATCTCGCGGTGCGAGACTTTCCCCAGATCGAGACCTGCCGGCACCGTCACCCGGTCCAGCGTCTCCTTGGACAACCCTCGCCCTTCCAAATAGTCAAGCACCGACTTGGCGCGCGGTCGGGAGCCCACCAAACCGACGTAGGCAGGCCCCGCAAGCAGCGCCCCCTCGACGGCCTCCTCGTCATGATGACCTTGGGTGGCAACCACGACAAGCGAGCGCTCATCGACGCCGGCCGCCTTGAAATCTAGTTCGCTGACGACGCACTCCGCAGCGGGGTGATTCTCCGCGGCACCACCGTCGGGGTCGACGAGGACCGTCCGCCAGCCAATCGCCTGTCCCATCCGCACGAGGGCTTCGACCATCGGGGACCGCCCGACCACAACAAGGTGAGTCTTGGGCTCTACGGGTTCAATGTAGATCTCCAAGGCTCCCTCGCTCTGGCAGGACATGGGTACGTAGCTGATACCCTCCCGCACCGCTACAGACTCGAGTTCGTCAGGAGTACCGAGAAACACGAGGCGCGGCACACCCTCGACGAGGATGCGCCGCGCCTCGCGAACAACCACAGGTTCCGCACAGGCGCCACCAATGAAGCCAAAAACCTGCCCTGAGGCTGTGATGACAGCCCGGCAACCCTCCTTGCCCGACGACGGGCCGCGCCGCCACACAACGGTAGCCAGCGCAAACGCCTCACCCCGCAGCCGCAACTCGCGGGCACGCTCGAGGACATCCCACCCGTCCATGGTCATCGGCCTATCTATCCAATCTTTTTAGGCATCGGATTTGACCGGAGGCATACCCGATATGTCACGCCTGTACTTCAGCGCCTCCCATACACGGTCGGGAAGCAGCGGCATGTCAATGTTACGCACACCGGTGTCATCAATGGCGTTCATCACCGCGTTCACAAAAGCGGCCGGCCCGCCGACAGCGGCGCACTCACCAACTCCCTTAGCGCCGATCGGGTGATGGGGACACGGCGTGACGACCTCGTGCAGCTCGAAACCCGGAGTTTCCCACGCCGTCGGCAGCAGATAATCCATGTAGTTCGAACCCACGCAGTTTCCCTCGGCATCGTAGGTGATGAACTGCATGTTGGCCATCGCATAGGCCTCGGTCATGCCACCCATGATCTGACCCTCGACGATCATCGGGTTGATGCGCACACCGCAGTCATCGACCGCGACCATACGCAACACGTCCCACACACCGGTCTCAGGGTCGACCTCGACCGTCACGATGTATGCCGCGAACGGCCACGTCATGTTCGGCGGGTCGTAGTACGCGTTATTCTCCAACCCCGGCTCCATGCCATCAGGCATGTTGCCGTAGGCCGCCATCGCGCACTCCTGGATGCTCACGCCACTGTGAGGAGCACCCCGCACGTAGAACCGGCCAAGCTCCCACTCCACGTCCTCCTCCGAAACCTCAAGGAGGTGCGCCGCCAACTTCCGCGCCTTGGCCCGGACCTTGCGAGCCACCATCGCGGTCGCGGCACCGGCCACCGGCGTGCTGCGGGACGCGTAGGTCCCCATTCCGAACGGTGTGTTGTCGGTGTCGCCGTGCTGCACGAGGATGTCCGCGGCGGGGATGCCGAGCTCGTGGGTGACGATCTGCGCGAATGTCGTCTCGTGGCCCTGGCCCTGAGTCTGCGACCCGATCTTCAGGATCGCCTTCCCGCTCGGGTGCACCCGCAGCTCCGCCGCGTCGAACATCTTGATGCCGAGAATGTCGTACTCACGACTGTTACCGGCGCCGAGTGGTTCGGTCATGGTAGAGATACCGATGCCAAGCCGCCGACCCTCCGCGCGGGCCTGCTCCTTCTCCCGCAAGAAATCGTCATAGCCGATAGCATTCAGTGCCACGTCGAGGCACTTCTCGTATTGCCCTGAGTCCAGCAAGAAGCCGTAGGGCGTACGGAACGGGAACTGATGATCCTTCACCAGGTTGAGCCGCCGGAACGCCGCCTGGTCCATGCCCAGATCATCGGCGGCGGCCTGGACCGCGCGTTCCTGGAAGAACATCGCTTCGGTTACCCGGAAAGAGCACCGATAAGCGACCCCCCCGGGTGCCTTGTTCGTATACGTGCCCTGCGCGGTCATGTACCCGAACGGGATGTCATAAGCGGCAAACGCGGAATGGATCAGTCCGAGTTTGAACTTCGTGGGCTGGGCGTCCGAGAAGAAAGCTCCGTTGTCGCTATCACAATGGAACCGCACAGCGAGGATCTTGCCATCCTTGCGGAGAGCCAGTTCGCCCTTGTAGTAGATGTCGCGCGCGTAGTGGGTGGAAATGAGGTTGCCGGTCTTGTCCTCGATCCACTTGACCGGCCGGGTAAGCAGAATCGAGCAGAGGATGGAGCAGACATACCCCGGATAAACCGGCACCTTGTTGCCGAACCCGCCACCGATGTCCGGGGAGATGATCCGAATCATGTGCTCCGGCAACTCGGCCACGATCGCCACCGCTGCCCGGATGATGTGGGGTGCCTGGGTCGTCATGTAGACCGTCAGCTTCGCGGTCGCCGCATTGTAGTCCGCGATCGATCCGCAGCACTCGATGGGCGACGGGTGCGACCTCGGGTAGTGCAGCTCCAGCTTCGAGACCAGGTCGGCCTGCGCGAAAGCACGCTCGGTACCTTCCCGGTCACCGACCTCCCAGCGGTAGCAGACGTTGTCCGTCTGCCCCTCTTTGTCGTCCCGAATGATCGGGGCGCCTTCCGCGACAGCCTGGTAAGGGTTGACAATCGCCGGAAGCGGCTCGTACTCGACAACGATCGCCTCACAGCCGTCTTTGGCGATGTAGGGGTCGTCGGCGACCACACACGCGATCTCCTGACCCTGGAACCGCACCTTGTCGGTGGCGAGCACCGCCTGGGTGTCGTAAGACAGCGTCGGCATCCAGGCCAGGTTGTGCTGAGCGGCCATGTCCCCGGTGAGCACCATGTGCACACCGGGAATCTGCCAGGCCTTACTCGTGTCGATCGACTTGATACGCGCGTGGGCCAGTGGGCTACGAAGGATCTCCATGTGCACCATGCCGGGCAACTTGAAGTCATCGGTGTAGTTGCCCTTACCCCGAAGGAAGCGGTCGTCTTCCACCCGCTTGCGGCTTGAGCCCAAGCCACCGATCTTGATTTCGTCTAATGCCTGCGCCACGTCACATCTCCCTTGTCGTCGACTCTCGCCGTCAGCGACTCACTGCGGCCTCGGACCGCAGCTTCTCCGCAGCCCACAGCACCGACTTCACAATATTTTGGTAACCGGTGCAGCGACAGAGGTTGCCGGCCAGCGCCCAGCGTATGTCTTCCTCCGTCGGGTTGAGGTTCTCATCGAGAAGCGCTTTCGTTGCCATCATCATCCCGGGTGTGCAATAACCGCACTGCAGCCCGTGTTCCTCGCGGAACCCTTCCTGAATGGGGTGGAGCTCACTGGCCAAGCCAAGACCCTCAACAGTCATCACCTCGTGCCCGTCAGCCATGACAGCGAACATCGTGCACGATTTCATGGGCAAGCCATCGACCAGTACGGTGCACACACCACAGTTCGTGGTATCGCAGCCGATATGCGTGCCGGTCAGTCCCAGCACTTCACGGAGGAAGTGGACCAGGAGTATGCGAGGCTCGACATCGGCAGATTTCGGTTCCCCGTTCACCACGACGTTTATCCGTCGCTCTTCCACGCCGCCTCCTTGACGTCACCACTGCTCTGAAGTTAGTGAATTGTGAGTGCCAGGCTTCAGGCCGCGCGGGCCTGCTGGCCGCCCAGCGCACGCGTAACGAAGGTGTACACAACGTGCCGCTTGTACTCCGCACTACCGCGAACGTCGGTCTTGGGTTGAGCCGCCTCCGCAGCCAGTCGCGCTGCCTGATCAATCGTGCTGGCGTTGAGCGTCTTACCAGCCAGCGACTGTTCAGCGGCAGTGCACTGAATGTTGTTCGGCCCAACACCGGTCAACGCCAGGCCGGCCCGGTTGATCATGCCGCCGGACATCTCAAGGGCTACCGCGAGACCAACGGTGGCAAAGTCGCCCACGCGCCGCTCGAGTTTGAGATAGCTGCCCGACCGGGTGCCTCTCGGCGCCGGCACTCGCGCCCTGACCGCGATCTCGCCGATCTGCAGGGTGTTCTGGAACGGCCCGACCACAAACTGGGAGACCGGGATAACCCGCTCGCCCTCAGCGCTCCGGGCGACGATCTCCCCGCCCAGCGCCAACATCACCGACGCCCAGTCACCCTGCGGATCCGCGTGGCAGAGGGAACCGACCAGGGTGCCGCGGCTGCGGACCATAGGATCGGAGATGAGCGGGGCGGTAGCAAACATGGTGGGGTGCTTGCTCCGGAGCAGCGGGGACCGTTCCAGATCCCGGTGCCGACACAGGGCGCCGATGTGTAGCGACCCGTCGGAGTCTTCTTCGTGGTAGCCCAGACCGGGAATATTGTTGATATCGAGGACTACCGCTGGCGCGGCGAAGCGCAGTTTGATGAGTGGGATGAGACTCTGCCCTCCGGCGAGCACCTTCGCCTCGTCACCGTACGCCTGCAAAACGTCGAACGCTTCGTCAAGCGAACGTGGGGCCTCGTAGTGAAAACGAGACGGGTACATCCAGATCCTCCTAGTCCTGAACAGTCCACGGAAACGCTGCACAACCCAGTGGCCCGACTATATGAATCCTCGATTCGGACGCCTCGAAGAACGATTAGCTACCACTGACCGATAGCGTGAAACAATGATCGAGCCGCTGGAGGGTGGCTTAGGAGTCCAACAGCCCAAGTCCGTGACGCGGGGGAGGGTCGTCGGCCGACCCATATCCCCGGCTCGGGGGGGGAGTTTCTTCCGACACATATTCTCGGCGGGGGGCAGGAGTTTCTTCCGACACGTATTCTCGACGCGGGGCGGGTGGGGACGCTGGGCGCTCCGGTTCGACAATCGCCACCGGGAGGCTCTCTTCCTCGGGGTTAGGTCGAGGTTTCTGATGGGGCGGCCACGGCCCAGGCACCGGCTGACCGGCGACTCGAAGCCAGTCCACGACTTCTGGCCACGCCCAGATAGTGGGGCTCTTCCCGACCTTCGGCGCGTTCTCGATCAGCTCATAGATCCGGGGGTTACCTCGACTGTGTCCGTCAGACTCGATCGCCATCGCCTGTCCCCTACTCTCACTCCCGTGCCGCGTCGCACTGCGCTCGCGTGGGTTCCGTGTCAGTACTGTGACCCGGAGCACTAGTCCACACGGATGCGCGTGAGCGTGTCAAGAGGATCTACGTGCCCCGAACGTGGGACCGATCCGCCGCAGACGTCCCAGGCAGCGCCATGTGTTGATAGTTGTTTTACAGTCCGGGTTACGGGATTATGAGGCATGGCTCGCACAGCTCCGTTGACCCTGCGCGAGGGCGACCGCGGCCGTCTGGAAGCGTTGGTGCGCTCGGTGTCAGCGCGGCCAAGCCTCGCGCAGCGAGCGCGGATCGTGCTGCTGTCGGCCGAGGGCCTGACGAACACGGAGATCGCTCGCCGGACCGGGTCGGCTCGCCCGACGGTGATCAGCTGGCGCAATCGCTATGCCGCCGGAGGAATCAACGCTCTGGGCGACCTGCCCCGGCCTGGCCGACCGGCCGTAGTGGATGAGCTCGAGGTGGTGGCCACCACACTCGCTGACGGCGGCCGTCCACCAGCGCATCTGGAGGTCAGCCACTGGTCGTCCCGGCTGCTGAGCCAGCAGCTGGGCATATCGTTCACCACGGTCGCTCGGATCTGGCGCAAGTGGGGCATCCAGCCAGAGCACGTCGGGAGGTTCACCTTCAGCACCGATCTGGAGCGGCAGGCCCAGGCCCACGACCTCAGCGGCCTCTACCACAACCTATCCCAGCGCGCCGCGGCGTTGCATCGGCCAGTCCCAGCCGGCGCCGCTGAAGGACACCCCACAGGTGCGCCCGACCCGTGGCTTAAGCTCGTCGAGGTCTCCCTGGGCATCATCACCCAACAGGCCATTCGCCGAGGGACCTTCGCCTCGGTGCGCAACCTCATCGACGCCTTGGGCGCCCTGAGCGCCGGCTGGCAGGACAACCACCACGAACCGTCGGTGCGGACCAGCGTCGACGAAGACACCGCCGAGGCTCTCGTCGGGGGCCTCGATCGTCAAAATACTTCTGACACGCATCATGATCTACAGAAAGGATCTTCACGATTGGTTGAAAGTGGTGTTTCGAAGGATCTGGATCGGTCAGCGGGCCGGGCCCGCGACTCGAAGTCGGTGCGAGCGGAGTTCCACGGGACGCGCGGCCGACGGTCCAGACCGACCAGCAGACCCAACACCTAGCCCACCTGGAGACCGCCGGTGGACCCGCTGCGAGCAGTCATTTTCGATGTGGACGGCACACTCGCCGACACCGAGCGAGACGGTCATCGGGTGGCGTTCAATGAGGCTTTCGAGGCGGCCGGCCTGCGGTACCGGTGGAGTATCGAGGAATACGGCGACCTGCTCACGACCACCGGTGGTCGCCGACGCATCGAACGCTACCTCCACTCTCGTGGGCACTCCCCTACCGAGGCCGCCGGGCTGGCGGCGCGACTGCACCAGGACAAAACCCGCCGGTTCACGGCGCTGGTCCGCACGGGCGCGACCCAGCCCCGGCCAGGCGCGGCAGAGCTGATCTCGGCCCTGCGAGCCGAGGGCGTGGCCATCGCGGTCGCGACCACTGGCACCGGCGACTGGGTGCTGCCGTTGCTCGACACGCTTTTCGGGCTCGATGCGTTTAACGTCGTCGTCACCGGGTCAGACGTTACTGACCTCAAGCCCGATCCGGCCGTCTATCGGGAGACGCTGGTGCGCTTGGGCCTGACTCCCGCCGACGCGATAGCCGTGGAGGACTCGGCGAACGGAGTGCACGCCGCCGTCCGCGCGGGGCTGCGGTGCGTGGCGGTGGTCAACGGGTACACCCGTGACCAGGACCTGTCTGGCGCGGTGGCGGTGCTCGACGACCTGGCCCGCCCGGGTGGGGTCGCGGTGCTCCGTGGCCCCGAAGAACACCGGGCACGGTTGCGTGACGGGCTGACCGTCGCGGCGTTGCGCCAGCTGATCACGGTGGTGGCGTAACGTCGAGCGGACGAGGAGTCCGGGGGTGCTGGGGTCCAGGAGGTGCGACAGCTGTGTCCCGATCGGTTCGGGTGGCGGTGATCGGGTCCGGTCCCGCCGGACTGTACGCGGCCGATGAGCTGAGCAAACACGACGCGGTGTCTGTGGATGTCGTGGACCGACTGCCTTGCCCGTACGGACTGTTGCGCTATGGCGTGGCGCCGGACCACCTGAAAATGAAATCGCTGGAGACCACCCTGCGCAAGATCCTGGAGCGACCCCGCGTGCGGTTTCTTGGCGGAGTTGAGCTAGGCACCGGTCTGAGCGTGGACGAGCTCAAGGAATACTACGACGCGGTGGTCTACGCGACCGGGTCGCCGGTGGATCGCCGGTTATCCATTCCCGGCGAAGATCTGCCTGGCAGTTTCTCGGCAACCGAGTTCGTGGCCTGGTACTGCGGCCACCCGGACGCCGAGGTGGACACGTTCACGTTGGATGCGCGCAGCGCGGTGGTAGTCGGGGTAGGCAACGTCGCGGTGGACGTCGCCCGCATGCTGGCGAAGACCACACGGGAGTTGAGGGCCACCGACATGCCCGATCACGTGCTCAAGGTACTCGACGCCAGCGCTGTCAGCGACATCCATATTGTCGGCAGGCGTGGCCCAGCGCAGGCCAAATTCACCACCAAAGAACTGCGCGAACTGGGTGAACTCGCTCATGCCGATGTTGTGGTCGACCCCGCTGAGCTGATTCTCGATGAGGCCGGCAAGGAGCTGGTAGAAACGAACAAGGCAGTGCGGCGCAACGTCGAGACGTTGCAGGAGTGGTCCACCCGGCCGCGGCTTGGCCGCCCGCGGCGGATCCACCTGCGGTTCCTGCTCGCGCCGGTGGCCGTGCTCGGCGCCGCGACGGTGGAGGCGCTGCGGTGTGAGCGCAACGGACTGGACGGCTCCGGCGGCGTCGCCGGCACCGGCGAGACGGTGACCCTGCCGGCCCAGCTGCTGCTGCGCTCGGTGGGCTACCGTGGGCTGCCGCTGCCCGGTGTCCCGTTCGACGAGCGGTCCGGGGTCATCCCGCACGTGGCCGGTCGGGTCCAGCGCGACGGTGCTACCTCGACCGGTGAATACGTGGTCGGCTGGATCAAGCGCGGCCCCACCGGGGTGATCGGCACCACCAAGGGCGACGCCAAGGAGACCGTCGAAGGCCTGCTGCACGACCTCGACGCACTGCCCCGCGCCCCGCGCCGCGAGCCTGAAATGATCATCGACAGGCTCGCCCGCCGGGGGGTAGGTGTGGTCACCTGGGCCGGCTGGGAGGCGATCGACGCTGCCGAGCAGGCGCTCGGGGCGGCGGCGGGACGCACCCGCATCAAGATCGCAAACCGGGAGGCGCTGCTCATCGCCGCCGCCAAGGCGCTGGCGAACTAACGTCCCGCTGTCACTCACGAGGCGCAGCCTTGCGCCCCGGATGGGTGGCTTCACGCGCACAGCGGCGTGGGAGCGCTACGGTGCGAAAGCGAAGAGCTTAGAAAGGAGCCGCTGTGTTGCTACGCCGCATTGCCCGCCCACTGATTGCCTCCGTATCCATCGCCAACGGCGTGGACACCCTGATCAACCCGAAACCGAAGAT
>JBOHFY010000503.1:0-17086 GCA_050699895.1 Pseudonocardiaceae bacterium | reverse complement strand
GGGCACCCCGGCGTAGACGCCCTCGACCAAGCCCGGGTCGATCTCCCGGGCCAGCCCGCGCAACCGGGGAGAGTAGGTCTCGGTAAGGTCGACGAACCGCGGGCCGACTAGCGGTGAGGTCGCGGTGAGGTTGAGGTGGTCGGAGTTCAGCACCGGCTGGCCGACGTCGAGCCCCTCGGCGATACCGCCAGCGGCATTGGTGAGCACCACCGCCCGCACGCCCGCCGCGCAGGCGGTGCGCACCCCGTGCGCTACCTGGCCCACGCCATGACCTTCGTAGCCATGCGTGCGACCGAGCAGCACCAGGATGCGGCGCTCACCCAGGGGCCCGCTCAGCCGCACTGACCGGACCGTTCCGGCGTGCCCGCTGACCCGCGGCGCGATAAACCCGGGCAGCGCGGTGACCGGGATCTCGGCGGCGGGAGCGCCCAGCGCGTCGGCTACGGGGTGCCAGCCGCTGCCCAGCACCACGGCGATGTCGTGCGCGGGCGCCCCGGTGCGCTGGGCGAGTACCGCAGCGGCGTCCCGGGCGATCTGTGCTGGGTCAGTCACGATCGCCCAGCCTAGGGCCCAACCTGCGGATGATCTACAGGCCGGGAGCGAACCCCGCCACCACGGGGTCGAACAGCCTCATCCGCCCGGCGGCCTCGCGCTCGGTTGGCACGGTGACCGACACCGCCCACAGGTCTGGCCTGGCTGGAATCAGTCGCAGGTAGGTGGTGCGGCGCAGCTCACCGCGCTCCCTGGTCCGGAAGGTGGCGTCCAGCGCGCCGCCGGGCAGCCGCTGTCGCTGGGTCTCGACGAGCTCGGGCACCCCCTGCGCCAGCGTGCGCAGGTAGGCGGTCAGGTACTGGTCGACGTCGCCGCCGGGTAGCGCGCCGGTGACCCGCTCCACGGCGATGACCTCCGAGCCGTCCGGGGAGACAAAGCGCAGCACGGTGCCGGCGTTGTTCCCGAGCGTGCGCTGCTCACCGAATTCCGGCCAGCCCTTCGGCACGCTCACCGTGAACCGGGCCGGTCGGGTGCCGTCCGGCCCGGTGACCTGTAACGCCCTGGGTGTCAGCACTGCGTCATCGGGGCTCGCTCCCGCGACGGCCAGGGCCCCCAGGGAGGGCAAGGCCGCTCGGCCGCTGGAGAGGCGGACGATCCCGAACCCGGCGCTCGCGCTGCCGAGGAACAGCAGCACGGCCAGCGTCCACAGCACCATCCCGCGTCCGGTTCCGGTGCCGGTGACCCTGGTGTTCCCGAGCCGGTGCGCCGTGGCCTGGCTGTGCGCTCCAGAGGGCGAGCCAGAGGGAGCGGCGGAAGGCGCGCCAGAGGGCACGGCGAAGGGCAGCGGGCCTGGGTCGGCCGCGAGCTGCCCGGTCCGCTGGCGCGGCGTCTCGAGCGCGTCGGGACCGCCGCTGGCGGCGCTGGCCGCGCCCACTCTCGGGGTGCGGGCAACAGCGGCCGGGCTGGGCGGCGCCACGGGTTCGGGATCGGCTGGCTCGGGTGGCGCGCCCAGCAGCTGGCGGACCCGCGACAGGGGCATCCGGCGCGCTGGGTCCTTGACCATCAACCCGTGAATCACCTCGGCGAGCGCTCCGGTGCAGGACGGCCTGGGCACCTCGTCTTGCACCACCGAGGCGACCGTCGCCATCGCGGTGCCCGCGTCGTAAGGGGGCCTGCCCTCGACCGCGGCGAACAGCGTCGCGCCGAGCCCCCACAGGTCTGACGCCGGGTTGACCGGCCCGCCCGAGGCGATCTCGGGAGCGATGTACGCCGGGGAACCCAGCATCAGACCGGTCGCGGTCAACGTCTGATCGCTCCGGTTGCGGGCGATCCCGAAGTCGGTGAGCTTGATCCGGCCGTCGTGGGCCATCAGCACATTGCCGGGCTTGACGTCGCGGTGCGTGATGCCCGCGGCGTGGGCGGCCTGCAGTGCCGCCGCCACCGCCGCCCCGATGGCGACGACCCGCTGCGGCGCCAGGGCGCCCTCGCGCAGCAGCTCTGCCAGGCTGGCCGAGGCCACCAGCTCCATCACCACGAATGGCGCCGCACCCTCCCAGGCCACGTCGTAGAGGGTTACCACGTTGGGGTGCGACAGGGCCGCGATGGCCCTGGCCTCCCGCAACGAACGCTCCCGCAGCGCGTCCGCCTCGGCCTGTGGGATACCCGGTGGCAGCAGCACCTCTTTGATGGCGACCGGCCGCCCGAGTACCTCGTCGTGTGCTGACCACACCGTGCCCATGGTGCCCCGGCCCAGCACCGCGCCGAGCCGGTAGCGACCCGCCACCAGGCGGGGTGAGGCGTTGGTCACGGCCCCATGATGCCCGCGTCGCGTTCCCCACCGTTGTGGTCCCCGCCGGGATATGCCATACAGGCGTGGTGGCGGAGTCCGGGTTTGAGGTCAAGCGGGTGTACCGCGCGGCGGACGTCGCTCGCGGGCTGGCCGAGCGGCTGGGCGAGCCCGGGGAGTTCCCGTTCACTCGCGGGGTGTATCCCGCCATGTACACCCAGCGTCTGTGGACGATGCGCCAGTACGCCGGGTACGGCGGCGCGGGTGAGTCCAACGCCCGCTACCACCAGCTCCTGCGGGCCGGGCAGACCGGTTTGTCGGTGGCCTTCGACCTGCCCACGCAAATGGGCTACGACTCCGACGAGGCGATCGCGTGCGGCGAGGTCGGCAAGGTCGGGGTGGCCATTGACTCGATTGAGGACATGCGGACGCTGTTCGACGGGATCCCGCTGCACGAGGTGTCCACCTCAATGACGATCAACGCCCCCGCGAGCGTGTTGTTGCTGCTGTATCAGTTGGTGGGTGAGCAGCGCTCGGTGCCGGGTTCGAAACTGGCCGGGACGGTCCAGAATGATGTGCTCAAGGAGTACATCGCGCGAGGCACCTACATCTACCCGCCAGCGCAGTCCCTGCGGCTTACCTCGGATGTCTTCGCCTATTGCCAGGCCGAGATCCCGCAGTGGAACACCATCTCGATCTCGGGCTACCACATGGCCGAGGCGGGTGCGAATCCGGTGCAGGAGATCGCCTTCACGCTGGCTAACGGGGCGGAGTATGTGCAGGCCGCGTTGGACGCCGGGATGGTCGTCGACGAGTTCGCGCCGCGGCTGTCGTTCTTCTTCGTCTCCCGCACCACAGTGCTGGAGGAAGTCGCCAAGTTCCGGGCCGCCCGGCGGATCTGGGCTCGGATGATGGCGGAGCGTTTCGGCGCGCGCAATCCCAAGTCGCTGATGCTGCGGTTCCACGCCCAGACCGCCGGTGTGCAGCTCACCGCGCAACAGCCCGAGGTGAACTTGATCCGGGTCACCGCGCAGGCGATCGCCGCGATCTTCGGTGGCGCTCAGTCGCTGCACACCAACGCCTACGACGAGGCGATCGCGCTGCCCACCGACAAGGCCGCCCGGCTGGCCCTGCGCACCCAGCAGGTGCTGGCCTATGAGACCGACCTGACGTCCACGGTGGATCCCTTCGCCGGTTCCTACGCGATCGAGGCGATGACCGACGAGGTCGAGGCCGCCGCGCTGGCCTTGATCGGGAAGGTGGACGAGCTGGGGGGCGCGGTGTGCGCGATCGAGGCGGGTTTCCAGAAATCGGAGATCGAGAAGACCGCGTACCAGACCGCCATGGAGATCGACTCTGGCGACCGGGTGGTGGTCGGGCTCAACCGTTACCGGCTCGATGCCGAGGATCCTTACCAGCCCTTGCGGGTGGACCCGGCGATCGAGGACAGTGCCCGGGCCCGCCTGGCCGCGCTGCGCTCATCACGATCATCCACCGAGGTCGGCCGCGCCCTGGACGAGCTGCGGCGCGCCGCCAAGGACGCCGGCGCCAACGTGCTGTACCCGATGAAGCGGGCACTCGCCGCGCACGCCACAGTGGGTGAGGTGTGCCACGCGTTGCGTGACGTGTGGGGTACCTACGTGCCTTCGGAAGCATTCTGACCCCGGCCGGGGGACAATCGCGCGGTGAGTACACCTGAAGCCACCCTCGCCGCGGCCGTTGAGCGGCATGCGGAGCGCTTGCGCGCGCTGTCCCGCAGCATCCACGCCGAGCCTGAGCTCGCCTTCGCTGAGCACCGCAGCGCCGCCAAGGTGGCGAACCTGATGGCGGCCGAGGGTTTTGCGGTTGAGCGTGGCGTGGCCGGTCTGGACACCGCGTTCACCGCGACCTACGGTGCGGGGGAGCTGGTCATCGGGCTGTGCGCGGAGTATGACGCGCTGCCCGAGGTGGGCCACGCGTGCGGGCACAACATCATCGCTGCGGCGTCGGCCGGTGCCGCGTTGGCGCTGCGTGAGGTCGCCGAAGCGCTGAATGTGACAATCAAGCTGATCGGCACGCCCGCCGAGGAGTCCGGTGGGGGCAAGGTGCTGCTGCTGCGGGGCGGGGTATTCGACGACGTGGCGATGGCGATGATGGTGCACCCGGCGCCGCAGGAGACTTGCGCGGCCCCCTCGCTGGCCATCACCGAACTTCAGGTGCGCTACCTCGGCAAGGCGTCGCATGCGGCCGCCGCGCCGCACAAGGGGCGCAACGCCGCCGACGCGCTCACCGTCGCCCAGGTGGCGGTGAGCCTGCTGCGCCAGCATCTGGAGGCCAAGCAGATGCTGCACGGCATCGTCACCCACGGCGGTGCGGCGCCCAACATCGTCCCCGCTGACACCTCGGCGCTGTACTATTTGCGGGCCTCCGACGTCGAGTCGTTACATCAGCTGGAGGCCCGAGTACAGGACTGTTTCGAGGCGGGGGCACTGGCTACCGGGTGCACTCACGAGGTGACCCAGGTCTGTCCCGTCTACACCGATCTCGTTCCTGACCCCTGGCTCGCCGCCGCCTACCGCGTGGCGATCACCGGGCTCGGCCGCTCGCCGCTGAGCCCCCAGCAGGAACGGCTACGCCAGGCCGGTAGCACCGACATGGGCAACGTGTCCCGGGCGTTGCCGGCGATCCATCCCCACATCGCGATCGACTGCGGTGACGCGGTGAACCACCAGCCCGAGTTCGCCGCGGCGTGCGCCACGCCCTCGGCGGACCGCGCGGTGTGCGACGGGGCGCTTGCCCTGGCCCTCACCGGATTGGCCGCCGCCGTTGACGATGAGCAGCGCGGTCGGCTTGTCGGTGGGGTGGCACAGCGCCGCCTCCCCGGCTGAGATCCGCGCGGCCCTGGTCCCCGAGGAGCGCTCGAGGTTCGACTGTGGGGGTACCGCATCCGCCGCCAGGAGATGAGCCAGACCTGAGCTACCCGGCAGGAGGGGCGGCGGGTCGCCGCCGGGTGTCCGCCCGGCGGTGGCGACCGCGCTCGGCGGGGTGCTCGAAGCGGCGGCAGGCGTGGCAGCGGCCCGCGCGGGTAACCGGCTGGTGGTCGAGGAGGACCGAGCGCGGGGCGTCGATTAGGGCCACCCAGGGCAGGGGAGTGATCGCGAACAGGATCAGCAGGGCGCGGGTGGTGACGGTGTCGCGGCGCGCCGCTCGGCGCAGGGCCGTGAGTGCTGTGTCCACGGTGGCGAGCGCCTCGGAGAGCTGCTCGCCGGTGGGCGGCCATTCGGGGTTGCTCACCGGGTCGTAGGCGGGCATCGTGTGGTCAGGGCCTCGGCCGGCCGCCGTCGAGGTACATCCCCCTGGTACCGGGTCACCCGGCCGGCGTGGACTCGCGACAGGGCCGTCCAGTCGACGAGTTCCGCTCGATCTGGGCCGGCCGGGGTTCTAGTCACGGCGCAGCGCGAGCAATCGGTCTCGCAGCTGCCGCTCGGTGAGGGTGCTCACCGCTGGGTCCAGCTCAGGCAGGTCGGGCACATCAAGCCGCCGGGCGGCGGCTCGTCGTACAGGACGGCGCCCCGGAACAGCATTTGCCCGCAGTGGGCGACGTACACCGCGTCGGGGTGGTCGGTGTCCTCGTTGACGGCGTGGGTGTGGTAGTCCAGCGAGGACACGCCCCAGCGCGGCGGGCGGCTCACCGGGCACCTCGCCCGCGACGGATGGTGTCGCACGCCGGGCAGATCTGGTCACGGTCCTGCGGGTACCCGGGCAAGCTCACCCGGCCGAACGGAAGTGGCAGCGGCGTGAACCTCACCCCGCACGCCGCGACCACGACGCCGTCGGGACCCAGCTCCCCGTGGTGGGTGTCGTGGTCAGCCCGGGACCGCAGATACCAGCTCACGAGATGCCCCCGAGCCACTCCCCGAGGACGTCGAACACGACCCTCGCGGCGTCCTCGCCCATGATGATGACGCACGCCCCGGCGACGTGCACGTCGAACACGATCTCGGTGACGTCGTGCCCGTCGTACCCGTCCTGTGTCAGCTGTCTCTCCACCACGAGGTTCGCGAAGCCCCTCGGGCCCCGGTGCAGCGCGCAGGTGACGGGAATCGCCCTGCGGTGAGGGCGGCGAGCCCCCGGGGTCGCGCCATCAGCCATGGTCGGCCTCATTTTCTCTCGGACAGGCGCCGGGATCGTGTCCCACCGCTCATCGCTTGGTGATCCACACAGCACCGGCCGGGCGCCATGCGATCAACTTCTCAGTCTGGTCTGGTGGTCTCGTCGTTGAGCACTCGCGTGACCGCGAAGGCCAGCAGCCGGCGCAGCTCTTCGGTGGCGGTCCAGGTCATGATCGCGGTCTCGCCGGGCGGGGTGCGCAGCGCGACGCGGCGGTTGGTCACACCGACGACCACCAGCCGGGATCGGCCCACCACGTCCTCGCATCCGACCGACCACTCGGTGCTCTCAGCCACGCCAGCCCTCCGGAGTACAGTGCGGACCACCGGGAACGCAGTCCCAATGTTCGGTCGCGACCAGTATGCAATGGTCGCGACCGATGTGCAACTGACCGATCGGGGGACTGTGCGTAACCGGCGGTCGGCTAGGGTGTGGGCGTGACCGAACCCGGTGGCGCGCCCCGCGCCCGGGCGCTCGCCGGAGCGCTTCGCCAAGCGCGCGAAGCGGCCAAGGTCAGCGTGCGCGGGGTCGCCCGCCGGCTCGACATCTCCCACTCCGTGGTCTCGTACTGGGAGAACAGCAAGCGCGTGCCGCGCCTGGAGGACGTCGCCAGCTACCTCACCGCGATCGGCGTGACCGGTGCGGAACGGGAAGCCATTCTCGCCCTCGGCCGGCACGCCGGTGACCAGGACTGGCTGACCGTCGGCATCCCCGGCATCACCCAGCAGCTCGCCGGGACCATGGAGTGCGAACGGGCCGCCGCCGTGATCACCGACTGGTCGCCGCACCTCGTCACCGGCCTGCTCCAGACCTCCGACTACGCGCGAGCGATCATCGGCAGCGAAAGTATTCCTGCGAACGAGGTCGAGGCGGGGGTGCTGGTGCGGATGGGACGGCGCGACGTCATCATGCGCAGCAACCCGGTCCGGCTGACCGCGTTGCTCGGCGAGGACGCCCTGCACGAGCTGATCGGCGGGCCTCGGGTGATGGCCGACCAGCTCCGCTTTCTGGTCAAGCTCGCCGAGTCGGACACGATCGCCATTCAGGTCGTCCGGTCCTACCAGGGCTGGCACCCGGGCCTGGAGGGACAGTTCGTGCTCTACGACTTCGACGGCGCGCCGTCCATCGTCCTGCTCTCGCACCACCGGACCGGCGCGTTCGTATACGAGCCGGACGACGTGGCCGACTACAAGACTGCGGTGGACAAGATCCACCAGCTGGCGATGAGCCCGGCCGACTCCCGCACCCTCATCACCCAGACCGCTCACGAATTGGAGGCCGCGACATGACCGAGATGCGCTGGCAGAAATCCAGCCACAGCGGCACACAAAACAACTGCGTCGAACTGGCGCACACCCCGGGTGCGATCCGGGACAGCAAGAACCCCGCAGGCCCGGTGCTCCCGGTACGCGACATGCCGGCATTCCTCCGCGAGATCAAGCGAGGCCGATTCGACCCCCGCTGACCCAAGCCCCAAGACGAGCGGTGCCGCTCCATCTCAATCGTCAGGCCGAGGGGTCGAATGCTGCCTGGCTCGTCCGTGAGGGCGTTACGACAAAATGGTCACCGGGCGGGGCCCCGTTCTCCCGAATGTGACCCCAGCTGCCAGGTAAGCCCCCCTCTGTCGGTGGTTGGTGGGACGCTTTGCGCGATCTGTGGTCTTTCCGAGTGGATGGGGACGGTCGTGTCGGCGGGTGTGTCGTTCGTGTGGTTGGAGCTGACTGGCCGTTGCCAGCTGGAGTGCGTCCACTGTTATGCCTCGTCGGGTCCGTCCGGGACGCATGGGGCGATGACGGTAGTGGATTGGCGGCGGGTGATCGAGGAGTCGGCCGGGCTTGGGGTGGGGATGGTGCAGTTCATCGGCGGTGAGCCGACGCTGCATCCGGACCTGCTGGAGCTGGTCGACTGCGCGCTTGCCGTTGGTGTGCAGGTGGAGGTGTTCTCCAACCTGGTGCATGTCACCTCGGCGATGTGGGAGAGCTTTGCCCGACCGGGGGTGCGGTTGGCCTGCTCGTACTACTCCGATGACGCCGGACAGCATGCGGCGGTGACCAGTCGGGCCGGCTCGCACGCGCGCACCCGGGCGAACATCGCGGAGGCGGTGCGTCGATCGATTCCGCTGCGGGTCGGGGTGATCGATCTGGGTGGCGGGCAGCGCGCTGATCAGGCGGTCGCAGAGCTGGAGGCGCTGGGCGTGACCGAGGTCGGCTATGACCGGCTGCGCCAAGTCGGTCGCGGTGTCCGGGACCAGGCGGCGAGCATGGACCAGCTGTGCGGGCACTGCGCCCGGGACGTGCTGGCCGTCGCGGCGGACGGCGCGGTGTGGCCGTGTGTGTTTAGCAGATGGTTGCCGGTCGGCAACGTGAAGGTGACTTCGTTGGCGGAGATCGTGGTCGGCACGGCGGTCCGCGAGGTACGGGACGAGTTGACCGCGCACTTCACCGCTGGTGGCGAGTCGGAGATGGCGGCTGAGTGCAATCCTGACTGCAATCCGCAGTGCAATCCGTGTCATCCGCGGTGTCAGCCGGGCTGTCACCCCAACTGCAACCCGGCATGCCAGCCGACCTGTTCGCCGACCTGTTCGCCGACCTGTCAACCGATCGAGTGCAATCCGCGGGCTTGCTGGCCGCCGTTCAGCCACGCCGATGAGGAGATGACGGTGGCTCCTGGTCACTGAACAGGTGGTGCAGGAACCGGCCGGGGTCGGAGAGGAAGTCGCGGTATAGCCGTACGGTGTCGGCTTGGTCGTAGTCGACGACCCGGAGCGTGCCAGCGTCGCTGATCTGGTAGATCGTCGCGCCCGGGTAGGCCAGCAGGATCGGTGAGTGGGTGGCGAGGATGAACTGGCTGCCGGTGGCGACCAGGTCGTGCATGCGGGCCAGTAGCGCCAGCGCGCCGAGCACCGACAACGCGGCTTCGGGCTCGTCGAGCACGTACAGCCCGAGCGGGCCGAACCGGTGTACCGCGAGGGCAAGGAACGACTCGCCGTGGGAGCGTTCGTGCGGAGAGATCCCGCCGTAGGACGACGCGATCAGGCCCGGGTCTTCCCGCTCCAAGTTCTCGACCTCGGTGGCCAGGTTGTAGAACGACTCGGCCCGCAGGAAAAACCCGGTCTTTGGCTTGTGAGGCGCCCAGGTCAGCCGCAGGTGGCCGCCCAGGTCTGACTCGGTGGATCGGGTGGTGAACCGGAACGACTTGCCGCCTCCCTCGGGGTTGAACCCGGCCGCCACCGCCAGGGCCTCGATCAGCGTGGACTTACCGGTGCCGTTGTCGCCGGTCAGCAGCGTAACCGCCGGGTCGAGCACCAGCCGACCGTGCTGGGCGAGCCAGGACACCACCGGCAGCGTGAACGGATAGGTTCTCGTGTCGGCGGCCTCGGCATCGAGCTCGACCCAGCGGATGAACCCGCCACTGGCAGGGCCGGTCCGGGCCGGCATCAGGAGCCCATCAGGTCTGACCGAAGTAGGTGCAGACCAGTTCGCGGGCGTGTCGGTGCAGCGGGGCCGCGAGGTCGGGATGGTCCCCGTGCTCGACCAAACGCAGCAGTTTGGCAGCGGCGGCCAGCCCGGCGACCGCGCCGGCTGGGCCGTCGAGGACATCGGCGAAGGTAGCCCGGACCCGCTGGGCGATGGCTGGTTGCACCACGCTCGCGGCGTGCAGCAGGGCGGCGTCGTACCCGGCGGGGGCGATGCCCCATGATTCCCAGTCGAGGATCCAGCAGCCCGGGTTGGTGAGGTTGGCCCAGTGCAGGTCCCCATGCACGGTGACCCATGCCAGCGTGTTCGGGTCGACGGCCACACCGAAGGCGGAAAGGATCCGCCGCCGCAGCAACTCCGGCGCCAGACACACCCGCTCGGTGGACTGTCGGGCCAGGACATCCAGGGAGCTACGCAGCTGGTCCCACCAGGAGCCGTCCAGCCTGACCGGTTCCCGCAGCACGACCTCGCGGGCGATCGCGGACCCGGGGGCCAGGGTCATCAGCTCGGCGCGCACCCGCCGACCGGCCTCGTCCCACTCGGTGGTGCGCACCACTCGAGGGCGCGGCACCCCGGTGATCTGGTTGGCGTCGGAGTTGCCGGTCCACGCCGGCCCATGGCTCCACCCAGCCGGTTCGGTGACCACCCGCAGCCACCAGTCCCGCGCACCGGCCGACACCCGGCAGCCAACCGTTCGGCCCCGCAGCCCCGGCACTACCGCGTCGGCCAGGTGGACGTCGAACGCCTCCGCGCCGGTCTTGAGCAGCCCGATCAGCCAGCCCAACCACTCCCGGTCGACATCAGCCTCGATGCTCACCTGGCTCCTGCTCCTGCCCGGCGCGTGGCGGCCAGCTCGGGTCGCTTGCCGATTCTGGTCTTGTCCAAATGCCCCTACACGGTGAGCGAGGCACGCTGAACATGTCGGCGATCTGCTGCACGGTGTGCTCACCGGCATCATAGAGCTGCTGGGCCAACGCCACCTGATGCGCGCTCAGCCAGGGACGGCGCCCGCCGGCTCGGCCCCGGGCATGCACGGCGGCCAGGCCCCCGCGGGTGTTGGCCACGATCAGCTCCCGCTGAAGCTCTGGCCTGCCGTCCTTGTTCTTATGTGGTGAAGACCAGCTCGCGGAAGGTATTGCGGATGCCAGTGAGGGGCTGGCGTTCGCGGCTGTAGCAGAGCTTGTTGGTGAGCAGGACCGCCCACCGCTGCTGCTTGGGGGAGATCCACAGGCCAGTTCCGGTGAATCCGTAGTGGACGTAGATGTCGTCAGCGGGGTCGGTGCCCGGGGCGGGTAGCCAGAACAGGCCACGGACCGGTTGCAGGTCGCCGGTATGAGGCTGGAGGGATTCAGCAACCCAGGCGGGTCCGAAGCCGGGTTCATGCGGCGTCACGGCCGGGTCGAGCAGGTAGCGCAGGAACTTCTCGGTGTCGGCGAGGGTGGAGAAGGCGCCGGCGATTCCACACACGCCGCCGAGCAGGCGGGCGGAGAAGTCATGGGCGATTCCCTTGAGGCGGACGCCGGTCTGCTCGTCCAGCTCGGTGGGCGCGCACCGGACGGCTATGGCGGGTGGGAGCGGCCCGAACCTTGATGGTGGAGGGGACGACGAGGAGGTCGTGGTCGGCGAACGCTTCCCACAGCCGGGGCCGCGGCAGCCAGCCCAGATATTCCACCCGGGCGGTGGGTCGGTTCACCCGGTCGCTGAGGGCTGCGTATTCGTAGTGGGGGGCGGCGATGGACAGGTGCACGCCGGGAACCTCGGCGCACGCTGTTACCAGTCCGGCGGCGCCTTTCTCGGCGGTTAGCCGCCCGGCGTACAGCAGCCGCAGCTTGCCATCGGTGCGCTGCCTGGGCGGCATCGGTGGGACGTCGAGGAGCTGATCGGGAACGCCCCACGGGATGTGGGTTACGCGGGCCGGGTCCAGGTGTGGGGCGAGCCGGCGAAGCCTGTCGGCCATCGCGGCGGTCGGTACGACGATCGCCGCCGCCGCGTCAACGACGTGTTGCAGGACCTGGAGTTGGGTGAGGTAGGCCTCGGCGAACAGCAGGTCGGTGCCGTGTATCAAGGCGATGCGGGGGAGCTCGGGGAACGCGTTGAGCAGGGCCGGTGAGGCGCCGAATGCAAGATGCTGCAGATGCACGACTGCTCCACCAGGCGGGTTCACCGTGGCAGTCATGCAGGTGGTGAGTTCGGTGACATACCGCCAGAACGGCGGGCCCTCCAGGCACTTGCCCGGCACGTTCAACAGTGTCAGTCCAGACAATGGTCTGCTGCAGCCGTTCCCTGCCGGAGGGAGCATGAAGACCTGAGCGCCGATCGGTACGTCCGGCCGGGCATACAGGTCGTACAGGAGTTCGACGCTGCCCCCGGCCGCGTCGGCGGGCAGATCCAGCCCTGTTACCACGGGTGGTCCGGATACGGTCATCGCTAGTTCACCATCGTCTTCACGCCGTATATGGCGCCATCGCTGAGCTCTTCGTGGAGGCGGGAGATGTCGATGCCGTCGGTGCGGGCGTATTTGGCGGTGGTGCGCTGGTAGCTGTCGGGGTCGCCGTAGGTCTCTAGAAACACGATCTTCCCGAAGGTCATGAGCGGATAGATGCGAACCGGGCGAGCGACGCGGATCTCGAGAGTCCAGCGGATGGCGTGCCCGACGTGCCCGAGCGGCGCGGAGACATGAACCCAGATGCCGAGCGCCCCGATGGTGCGGTCACCGTTAATGAACTGGGCATATCGCTCCGACCCGGTCCGCTCGTGGGTGACGCCTAAGTAGAGCATCCCCGGCCACAGCACCATCCTGGCTGCGGGGATGGCGCTCTCGGTGTAGTCGGTGGGGGCTGCTGCGTCCAGCACACCACCCGGAGCGTCGCCGCAGGTGCGGATCTGCTCGCCAAGCCGCCAGTCGTAGGCGTTCGGGGACAGCTGGGCCGGATCGTAGGGGTTGATGAGGATGTCCCCCGCCTGCTGTGCGTCGGCGATGGCGGTCGCGGTGAGGATCATCCCGCTCTTCGCCCTGGGCTGCCTACCACCGGGTCGGGCGGGTGGACGTCGTGCCAGTACCGCGAGGGCTGAGGGCCGGTCGAAGCCTGGTACTTGCCTGTGTATAGGTCCACGGTGCCGGTGGAGACGAAAAACATGATCTGCCCGATCTTCATCCCGGCATATACCCGCAGCGGCCGGACCGGGGAGAGCATCAACGTCCATTGGCCGTGGAAGCCGATGTCGCCGATCGGCGCAGTGATCTCAACGAACAGTCCAAGCCGGCCGATCGAGGACCTGCCGAACAGCAGCGGAACATACAGGTCGGAGCCGACCTCTTCGAGGGTGTGACCAAGGTAGAGCTCGCTGGGCTGGAGCACATATCCGTGCTCGCCGATGGTGATCGTCTCAGTGGGGTTGGGATGTTGGGCGTCGATCACATCGCAGGCATAGACCAGCATTGTCGCACCCAGGCGTACGTTGTAGCTGTTGGGGTTGACCTGGTCGGGTGAGAACGGGCTGATGCGCACCCTGCCATCGAAAGCAGCGGCGGTGATCTCGGGTCCGGTCAAGATCAATGCAGTCCCTTAACGTCGTCCACGACCTCAGCAAGCAGGACGCTGCGCAGCACCTCTCGCACATACAGAGGCCAGTCACCCCGGGCCGGATACGGCGCCACCGGGTACCGGCCGTCCAGATGGGTGGCGGCCAGGTAAGCGGTGGTGACGACCGTGCCTGCGCGCCCAGGATGCGGTCCAGGGAGCGGCTGGGGGTCGCAGACCAACGGCCCGGCAGCCACGATCAGGTGTTCAACCAGGGCGGTTGGGTCGGTGGCTTGCATGCGGATCAAGGTGTTACCGAAGGGCTCCAGCGTCATCAGATCGCCCACGTGCAGTACGGGACCGAGCGTGGTCTCACGCAAGCAGGTCTGGTTGAACGCCGCAACGTCGGCGCCGGTCATCTCCCGGGCGGCTCGGGCGAGGTGAGAAAGCAGCTCGCGCCGGGGCGGTGTGCGGCCGGCGAAGCGGCCAGCTAGCGCGCCCACCGGCTCGTCCAGCACTCCGCGCAGTCCTGCGATCTGGTCTAGAACCGGCCGCAGCCCGTCTGGTGGCGCGGCTTGTGTGTCGGCTGAAAGGAACGCCGTGGCGTTAGCTCGCCACTGGTGACCATCGGGTCGGGCGGTGGCGTAGCCGCCTGCGAGTTCGGGGCCCTTCACCACGATGACTCTGCCGACGGTGACCGGTCCCGATTCCGGGCTGTGGCAGTGCCCGGAGAAGATGACGTCCAGGAACGGGGCAGGCACGGGCCAGCGCCAGGTCGTGGGCGAATCCGGCGTGGCTGAGCACAATCCAGGAGTCCACACTCCCGCGGTGCTCGCGGTGCAGGGCACACAGCGCGAGAGCCGGATCCACGAGGTGCTCCCGGTTCGCGACCTGCCGGCCTTCCTCCGCGAGATCAAGCGAGGCCGATTCGACCTCCGCTGGCCCCAGCCCCAAGACGAGCGGTGCCGCTTCACCACGAGGTGGTGCCGGGGCAGGATCGGCCGACCGCCGCTGCGGCCTGCACCCTCTCCCGGGACCCCAACACATGACGATGGTGACACGGTTTGTAACAGCACCCGCACACTGGATACATACCCCGTGTGGGTATAGATTTCAGGACGTCGCACATAGTCATGCGATGAGGAATCCGACCCGGTGAGAGGTGCGGTGGATCGGTGAGCCCGTCAGTACGGGTGGCGGTCCGTGTGTTGACCGCGGGGGCACTGCTGACTGGATTGTTCCTCATGCACGGCCTGATCGCGGGCGGGGTGACCGGCTGTTCGGGTGGTATGCGGGCGATGGCCACGAGCGTGATATCGCCTGCTCCCGCGATGGCTGACGCCGTGGCTCATGCGGACGGCGCGCCAGTAACGACCGTGCCCCACACCGGGAGGCACGGCGAGATGTGCGTGTCCACGCCCGCGCGGTTCGGGCTGGCCGGTCTGCTCGCATTGGCGAGTATCACGTTAGCTGTGCTCACCTCGCTCGGGTGGCTGCGGCTGGGGGAGGTCCGGCGGGATTGTGTCCGTCGCGGTACACCCCGTGCCGGCCCCGCCCTGCTAGTGACGCTGTGCGTATCCCGGACGTGACAGGGACCCGTTGACCGGGCTGACAAATCCTGGTCGACCACGGTCCCTTGTTCACTCTGCGCGCAGTGTCGCGCACCGTCCGAAAGATCACTCACTCTCATGTTCACTCGCTCACCCGCGCGTGTCCGGCGCGCGCTTGTCCTGACCGCCCTGGCTACCGCAGTCGGCCTTTCCACCGTCGCCTGCGGCGGCAATTCGTCCAGTGCCATGCCGGGGACGAATCATGGCTCGATGTCCCCAGGCGACCTGGGAATGCCGGACATGGACCACACCGTAATGCCAGGCATGGACCATACCGTTCCCGCTGGGGACGGCTTGGCCGCTTCAGCGCCGGGATTCCGGTTCACCACGACCACGGCGACGCTGCCGGCTGAGCAGTCCACCTTGTTCCGCTTCCAGATCCAGGCTGCCGACGGCACACCGGTCACGGCATACGAGCCGGATCAGACCAAACTCATGCACTTCTACCTGATCCGTTCCGACCTGACCGGCTTCCAGCACATCCACCCGGAACTGGCTGGCGATGGAACCTGGACCGCCCCGGTGCGGGCGCTGCACCCCGGATTTTACCGGGCCTACACCTCGTTCATCCCTCAGAACGGCTCCAGCGCGGCGGTGCCGCTCGTGCTCAGTGATCGAGTCACGGTCACCGGCACGGCCGCGACAACACCCCTGCCGCCCGCGTCGACCACCACCCAGGTCGACGGCTACACCCTGGCTCTGGCTGGAAACATCACGACCGGCAGGGGCGGCGTGCTCACCGTCACGGTGTCCCAAGACGGCACGCCGGTCACCGACCTCCAGCCCTACCTGGACACCTACGCCCACCTGACCGCCTTCCACCAGGGCGATCTCGCCTTCGCCCACCTGCACCCCGAAGCCCCGGCCAACGCGGACCACGGCGGCCCGACCCTGTCGTTCCACACCGAACTGCCTCGCCCCGGCAACTGGCGATTGTTCGTGCAATTCCAGACTGCGGGGACACTGCACACCGCGGCGGTCACCTTCAAGGTCAGGAGCTGATGCCGGCGCAGGGGCGGCTGCGCAGTTCGGCGACGTAGTCTTCTGGGGCGCCGGCGGCTTCGGCGGCGTCGGCGACGACGCCGAGGTAGCGCGCCGAAGGCAGCCCGCCTTCGTAGGCGTCCAGCACGTAGAGCCAGGCCAGCACCGAGCCGTCCAGGCTGTGCACCCGCAGCCGCAGCTTCTTGTGCAGCCCGAAATCCTCGCCTTCCCAGCGGTCGAGCAGTTTCTCATCCTCCGGGGTCACGTCGTAGATCACGACGAATACCTGGGAGAGGGGGTCTTCGACAACGGTGGCCAGCGCTCCCTCCCAGCCGAAGTCCTCGCCGCCGAACGTCAGCCGCCACCCGATCAGCCACCCGGTCATCGCCATCGGTGAGTGCGGCGCGCGCTGCATCATCTGTGCGGGATCCATGTTGGACCCATAGGCGGCGTAGAGCGGCACGCGCGATAGCGTAGCCGCCACGCGATGTGGCCCAGCGTTCCCGCCGCCGCCGTCGGCTACCCCCTGCTCAAGGGTGTGCACTGAGCGTGCTGGGCTTGAGGCAACCTTCGTTGTGCCCATGCGTCTTACTGGGTGTGAGAGCTGGCCTAGGGAGGTTGTGATGCGGATCGTCGCTTGCGGGCTGATCGCTGGCGCGGCCCTGCTGGGTCCCGTTCCGGTGGCCATGGCTGACGCGCCGGCTAACCCGGCCAGCGCGGACAGTCAAGCGGCGCCGCGAGTTGAGGTGAGCATGCTGGCGGTGTCGCTCACCGTAGGCGGCGCGGTCGCCATGGCCGGATCTGGCGTGGCGCTGCTGCTCACCCGGCGCCGCACGGTCAGCCGTCGACCCAGTTAAGGGTCCGGGTGACCGCCTTGCACCACTGGGCGTAGAGGTCTTCGCGCCGCCCCGGGGCCATCGCCGGCTCCCACCGTCGGCCCGCCGCCCAGTTGGCCCGGATCGCTTGCGTCCCAGACCAGAACCCGACCGCCAGGCCAGCGGCATAAGCGGCGCCCAGCGCGCTGGTCTCGCTGGTCACCGGGCGGATCACCGGGACGCCCAGGATGTCGGC
>JBOHFY010000502.1:0-2238 GCA_050699895.1 Pseudonocardiaceae bacterium | reverse complement strand
CAAAAATCCAAGCCGATAAAATGCGCCCCAGGATACCGCAGGGCGAGCGCCACCAAGTTGTGCCCCGTGCCGCAACCCGCGTCGAGCACCTGCCACCCGTCGAGGCAGTCGTCCGCCACGAGGAAGGACATTTCGTCCGCGATGTAATCAATGAGCGGTATACCTGCGTCCGGAGCGGGGAAAGGGAACACCTCGTAGAGCCGCGCAACTTCACTCGTCATCACAGAACCCCTGTTCTCTCAAAGCGCCGGAAGCAGCACGCTTGGTGTGACCGCCCCGGCCAGGATCTTTCGTGATCATGAATCGGTGTTGGCTGTAACTTGCGGGCCTGACAGGATTTATATCCTAGCGACCAAGCGTCGCTAGCTGTCCAGCTTCCAGCGCAGGGCATTAAGGCCGGGCGTCCGGGCGAGACCCGACGACGACGTCGGGAGGGATCTGCGCAGGTAGCGGCGGGGGGACGTCGTGGGGGGCCTGCGGGCTGACCTCCGGAACCTTTGCCGAGGCCGCCGCCCACGCCGTGAGGAACAGCAGGAACCGGGAGACGAAGTAGGCGAACACCATCAGCCCGATCACCGGGCCGAACAGCCGGCCGGTGGGACTGTTGGTGACGCTGCCCAGATAGAGGGCGAAGCCCTGCTTCAGGATCTCGAAACCGATCGCCCCGGCCCACGCGGCGCGCGTCGCGCTGCGCGGCGGCACCGGTTCCCTCGGCAGCCGCGCGATCACCCAGAGAAACACCAGCCACATGCCGGTCACCGACGCCACCGCGGCGAGAACGTGCAGCACCAGCCGGGCCCCGACGACCTGCCCGAGGCCCAGCGCGTTCAACGCGGTGCCGGCGAACGCGGTGCCGACGCCGGTCAGCGCGAAGGACGCCACCAGCGCCAACCCCAGGCCGAGCAACGCCAGCAGGTCGAAGACCTTCTTGCGCAGAAAGCCATCCAGCTCGGGCGGTTGCTCTCCCTGGGTTGGTGACCACTGGGCGGTGAGCGCCTCGCGGAGGTTTGCCATCCAGCCCAGCCCGGAATACAGCGCACCGAGCAGGCCCACGGCCCCCACGCCATCGCGAGACTTGATCGCCTCGCTAATGACCTGGTTGAGAGTCGGGCCCAACCCGGCGGGCGCCGCCGACTGAATCTGATCCTGCAAGTGGCGCAGCAGCTCAGGGTTGCCGGCGAGCACGAAACCCACGACCGCGAAGGCGATCATCAACAACGGCACCAGGGAGAGCACGCTAAAAAATGTGATCGCCGCGGCGTAGTGGTCACCGTGGTGGGCGGTGTAGGACTGCCCAGCGCGCGCCAGACGGTCCAGCCATGGGTAGCGCAACCGGTAACGCTGGAGCAGGCCCGGCTGCCCCTCGGTCCGCTGTGGGCTAGTCCCCCGCATAGCCTTCTAGACTAGCGCCCCGGGCCGGTCAGCCACAGTCACTGTCCGGCATCGGAACGAGGTAATCGCGCGCGGCCCAGCGGTCTGGCCCGAGTTGCCGGAAGCCGTTGCGGATAGTCCGGTCGGCCGACACCACCTCCCCCTGGTTGTAGGTCTGCACTACGGAGGCGAAGCTGTCGGGCCTGGACCGCACGTTGAGCGAGTCCACTGTGACCCGCACCGTGCACGACCGCGAAGAGCTGGTTACCGTGCCGCTGCTCCCGAGAGGGGTCTGGCTGTTGTGCGCGGCGAACAACAGGAAAATGCCCACCACCACACCTGCCCCGATGACCCACTGCTTCCTTTTAGCCACCTGCCACTCACCGCCCTTGACGCTGTGTGACTCTCATTGTCACCACTCCATAGCTTTGCGCAACCCCCGGTCGAGTTCCTCCAGGAAGACCTCGGTGGTCAGGAACGGAGTAGCTGGGCCGATCAGCGCCGCCAGGTCCTTGGTCATCTTGCCGTTCTCGACGGTGTCGATGCAGACCCGCTCCAGGGTCTGCGCGAATCGGGTGACCTCGGGGGTCTCGTCCAGCGCGCCCCGGTGGCGCAGGCCTTGAGTCCACGCGAAGATCGACGCGATCGGGTTGGTCGAGGTGGGTTTGCCCTGCTGATGCTGCCGGAAGTGCCGGGTGACAGTGCCGTGCGCGGCCTCGGCCTCGACGGTGCGACCGTCCGGAGTCATCAGCACGCTGGTCATCAGACCCAGCGAGCCGAAAGCCTGCGCGATGGTGTCGGACTGCACGTCACCGTCGTAGTTCTTCAACGCCCAGACATAGCCCCCCGACCACTTCAGCGCGGCCG
>JBOHFY010000501.1:0-4103 GCA_050699895.1 Pseudonocardiaceae bacterium | reverse complement strand
CAAAAATCCAAGCCGATAAAATGCGCCCCAGGATACCGCAGGGCGAGCGCCACCAAGTTGTGCCCCGTGCCGCAACCCGCGTCGAGCACCTGCCACCCGTCGAGGCAGTCGTCCGCCACGAGGAAGGGCATTTCGTCCGCGATGTAATCAATGAGCGGTATGCCCGCTTCCGGAGCGGGGAAAGGGAACACCTCGTAGAACCGCGCAACTTCACTCGTCATCACAGAACCCCTGTTCTCTCGAAGCGCCGGAAGCAGCGCGCTTAGTGTGAACTCCCCAGCCAGGATCTTTCGTGATCATGAATCGGTGTCAGCTGTGACCCGCAGGCCTGACAGGTCTACCCTAGCGACCAAGCGTCGCTAGAGATCCTTGGTTGGTAGAACTTTGGCACTTGGTCAGCGTGTCAGGCAGCCGTCGTGGGTAGTCGTGCGTGGGCGAATTGGGCGTTGATGTGCTGGTCGATGGTGCGCAGCGCGGTGCGCAGTGGCGGTGGGGTTTGCGGTGCCGCAGTGTCCAGCAGTGGCCGCAGGACCCGGTTGTGGACTTTGGTGTAGAAGATCGCGAACGCGAGACCGTCGTCGGTGAGCTGGTAGAGGTTGCGGCCGGGGACGCGGGTGATCAGACCGTTTCGGCGTAGCCGGGTAAGGTCGTAGCTGGCCTGGTTCATGCTGTAGCTTCCGCCGAGCAGGCTGGTCATCAAGGCGCGCAGGCTCTTGTTGGTGATGCCAGTGACGGCGTGCAGGGTGTGGCATAGGGCGCCGGCCAGGGCTTGGACCCGAGGGTCGCCGAACCGCGGGGCTGGGGCCCTCCGCCCGTCCACCGAGGTGGTTGGGTGCGCGATCCGCTCACAGGCTGGACTCGCAAGGACGCAGCCCTGGCCGACTCGTTCAGTATCGAGCAGTCGGCGGTTGACCGCGCGGGCTTTGGCTTGGAGTTCATCGAGGTTGTGCAGGCGGCGCTGGCAGCCCAGGTCATAGGTGTCGTTGATGACCGTCTCGATGCGCAGCGCTCGACCGTCTTTGAGGTACTGCTTGATCCGGGAGTGCTGGTAGAACGCGTTGACCGTGACCTCGACACCGCGGGTGACGACCTTAGTCTTGAAGACCTCCGGGGTGGCCGGCGCGCGGCCAGGTCGCACCCGGCGACCGGCGAAGATCAGCTCGACCTGCTCGGGGCGCCCGATGTCGAGGTTGTCGGCCACGAGTGCCTCAAAGAACCCTCGAGCGTGTCGGGGTTGGGTGAACACGATGGTGCGCGAGACCTCGACTTGGCGCATCGAGATCTCCCACCAGTAGCCGGCGGCCCGGTCCGCCTCGGTTAGTGGCAGCGGCAGGATAGACAACCAACGCTGGACGAACTCCGTGATCGTGCCCGGACTCAACCGGTCACAAATGGCCTGCAACGCGGCGGGGTCCTCGGTGGCGGCGAAGCCATTGGACAGCTCGGTGAACTCCAGCTCCTGCTGGCTGGCCTGGCGTTTGGCCCACTCGTGACCGTTGACCCAGATCTTGGCCGGATACGGGAAATAGGCGCAGATCTTGATGAACGCCGGCCCGAAGTCGATGTCCCAGAGGTAGAAGTAGTAGCACGTCACACGCCGGTCGGCCTTAGCGAAGGAAAACCAGGGGATGCCGTTTGAGGCATCGCGTTGGGTGCCGGTGAACACCGACGCGTACTCCTGGGCCACGCCGATCGCGGCCACACCGGACCGACCGGTCGTCGCCTGGACCGCCAGGTAAGGCCGCATCCGCTCGATCTTGCGATCGGCCTTGGTGAAGCGCACCACCGGGATGTGCTCATCCTCGGCGAAGCGGGCTACCGCCCGACGAAACACCGTCCCGATCTTGTCGAAGATCGCGGGTGAAGGGATTGGGTTCCCCAGATGCTGAGTCAAAAAGCGGCTCTACTGCTGTTTCCGTGGGTCGGGTGTGGGGGCGCCGCGCAGGATGCGGGGCCGCTCCTCCCAGGTCAAGGGCGCCTTCGGCGTCGCTGCGCGATGGCGCTGCACGCCACCCTGGACCTGCGAGCCTCCGCGACCCCTGGGCAGGAGTCAGGGGCAGGCCGGGGCCTGCCCGATCTGACGCGCGGCGCCCCCACACCCTGGGATGAATCGTCCGCGCCGGTGTGATCGACAAGGGCGCACGCCGTGCTGCTGCGTAAGTTCCTGGTTGCGAAGTCAGGACGATCACGCGGAGGACGGCGTGCGCGCTGCCAGGGTATGGAAAACGGTGCTGGGCGTACAGCACACGGTCATCGAAGGAGTGGCACTCGAGCAGGCCGGCGCCGAGGAGGTGCTGGTGGCGCGGGTGCGCCCGACCCGGTCGCGACAAAGCCGGTGCGGGCGCTGTGACAGGCGCGCCCCGGGCTATGACTCCGGTGGTGGCCGGCGCCGCTGGCGGGGCCTGGGCCAGGGCACCGTGCGGGTGTACCTGGAGGCCGACGCGCCGCGGGTGGCCTGTCCCGCCCACGGGGTGACGGTGGCCGCACTGCCGTGGGCGAGGCACGGCTCGCGGTTCGCCACCGCGTTTGAGGACACCTGCGCGTGGCTGGCCTGCCACACCGCGCTCAGCGTGTTGTCGGTGCTGCTGCGGGTCACCTGGCGGGCGACCTCGGCGATCGTGATCCGAGTGGTCGCCGAGGCCGCCGGGAAACACGACCGGCTGGCCGGGCTGCGCCGCATCGGAGTGGACGAGATCTCCTACCGCAAGGGCCGGCGGTATCTGCTCCGCGTGGTCTGCCACGACACCGGGAGGCTGGTGTGGGCGGGCAAGGGCCGCACCGCCGCCACCCTGAACAGCTTCTTCGACCAGCTGGGCGAGGATCGATCCGCCCAGCTCACCCACGTCACCGCCGACGGCGCGGAGTGGATCCACAACGTGGTCACCACCCGGGCCCCGCGGGCGGTCATCTGCCTGGACGCCTTCCACGTCGTCGCCTGGGCCACCGCCGCTCTCGACGCCGTCCGCCGAGGAACCTGGAACCAGCTGCGCGCCGTCGGCGACACCGCCGCGGCCACCTCCATGAAAAACACCCGGTGGGCGCTACTGAAAAACCCACCCGATCTCACCGGCGACCAGCGCACCACCATCGCCAAGATCAACGGCCCGCTCTACCGAGCTTACCTACTCAAAGAACAACTCCGCGAGACCTTCGCCACCACGAGCCGGCACGGACGGACGCTACTGACCGGGTGGATCTCCTGGGCACAGCGCTGCCGCATCCCCGAATTCGTCACACTCGCCAAGACGATCACCCGATTCCTGCCGTTGATCCACAACACCCTCGACCACAACCTGGGAAACGCCCTCTCCGAAGCCACCAACACCCACCTACGGCTACTCACCCGCCGCGCCTATGGCTACCACAGCCCCGACGCACTCATCGCCATGGCCACCCTCACCCGCGGCGGACTCTGCCCACCCCTCCCCAGCCGATCATGAAAACCGACCCACGGAAACGGCAGGAGGTCCCAAAAAGCTCACGACCTGCCCACCAACCTGCAAGTTCGGCACGTAAGCGTTGAGGTAGATCCGATCCAAGTACTCCAGACAGGTGGCGACAGGGGGACTTCATGGGGAACCTGCTGGCTGCCCTCCGGTACCCGTGCCGGCCTCCGTCTTTCATCGGGGTGGGACACGCCGGGTCTGAAACGGGCGTAGAACGCGGGAGAGGTACTTCATGAGCTGAGTAACTGTAAGTAAATAACTAATACGTTCGAGTGAATGTTCCACAATGCGCAGAGTGTCGCCCCGACCTAATTTCGTCGAAGGCTAATATGAGGTTGTGCGCGACGACGACGCCTTCCAGAAAATGGCAGCCCGCCTGGATGTTTTGCCGCCTCGGTTAAATGAACGCGATCGACGGTTGACATTGGCGACCTTCCCAACTTGGGAGATGTGCACGAAACCCGGGATGGTTCACAAGAGGTTATGCCTGATTCGGGACACACAGCGCTCCAGACCGTCACCACGGCCCGCGAGCAGGCTAAAGCCCGTGGGGCGCAGCCGAAGCTCGATCGCTTGCATCCGGCTCACATTGTCGAGCGAGCGTACTCGCTGACGCAGACCAGCGTCGGCGAACAACTCCTCCGCATTGACGAACAG
>JBOHFY010000500.1:0-4964 GCA_050699895.1 Pseudonocardiaceae bacterium | reverse complement strand
GGCTCACCCTGGCTGCGGCCGCCGTGCTCGCCGCCGCGAGCGCGCGCCCCGAAAGCCGTGGCTGCCACCTGCGCATCGACCACCCGCGCGCCGCGGCCAGCTGGCGACGCAGCATCGCCGTGGTGCTCGACGGCGACGGTGCCCCGATGGTCGCCCAGCCGATGCTGGTGGGCGGGGTGGCGTGACGTCGGAGCTGGTTGCCGCCGGGCTGGACGTCGAGGACGTTCACCGGGTTATCAGCACCGCTCTGGAGGAAGACCTGCGTTACGGCCCGGACGCCACCACGGCGGCCTGCGTGCCCGCCGGAGCCGTCGCGACGGCGACTGTCTCGCCACGCCGACCCGGCACGTTGACCGGGCTGCCGGTGTTCCTCGCCGTGCTCGACGCGGTGCTGGGAGCTGGCGGATACGAGGTCACCGCCCGGCGCCAGGACGGTGACCGGCTGGCTACCGGCGACATCGCCCTCGCCGTGCGCGGCCCGGTGGCCGGTCTGCTCACCGCCGAGCGCACCGCGCTCAACCTGCTATGCCATCTCTCTGGCATCGCTACCGCCACCGCTACCTGGGTGGACGCGGTGGCCGGCACCGGCGCGTCGATCCGGGACTCCCGCAAGACCCTCCCCGGGCTGCGCGCGCTGCAGAAGTACGCGGTGCGCTGTGGTGGCGGGCTCAACCACCGGATGGGGCTCGGGGACGCGGTGCTGATCAAGGACAATCACGTGATCGCCGCTGGTTCGGTCACTGCGGCCATCGCGGCCGTCCGCGCACACGGCACCGCGCTGCCGTGTGAGGTGGAGGTCGGCACGCTGGCGGAGCTGGACGAGGCGCTGGCCGCCGGGGCGTCACTGGTACTGCTAGATAACATGGCCGTGCCGCAGTGCGTCGAGGCGGTCCGCCGCGCCGCCGGCTCGGGTACGGAGCTGGAGGCATCCGGTGGGCTGACGCTGGACCGCGCGCGAGCCTACGCCGACACCGGGGTGCGCTACCTCGCAGTGGGCACCCTCACCCACTCCGCTTCGGCGCTGGATCTCGGCCTGGACTTGACGTGAGCGCGTGCTTGATCAATGGGCTTGCGGGTCGAACAGCGTCGCGTTGTCGATCGGCCGGCGGGAGCTTCGCGCTCGGGTTCCGACCTCACACAATGGGTTGGCGGCATCGTAGTACGCGAGCTTGCGCCATCAACCAGCCCTCCTCAGCAACGAGTGACCGCCCTACCAGCGAGGACAGCCGACCGGTCGACAGAGGCCGTCGTGTTCCGGCTGGCCTCTAGCTCGGTGCGGCGTTGGCGTGGGTCTCGTTGGAGTGGACCTCATTGGCTAGATGCCGACCAGTTGGTAAAGTGAGATGTACGGTGGATAGCTGGCCACGACATCGGTTTATGGCGCTTGAATGGGCGTGGCGGGCGCCGGATGGTAGCGGCGAATTTGCTTAGGCAACCTGCATGAGAGGTCTATAATGAGATCAGGAGGACTGGATCGAGTCGACCGATAGGGATTGTGACGATGCGCTGTGGTCGGATCGCCGGTCGTGCGCGTAGCTTGGGAGAAGTAGTTCTCGAATGATTAGTGTTCCTTGGCACATTATATTTTATATTTTTCCCAGTGGCGAGGCGTGGCCTCATGGATCACCGTAGGCGCAACGGTTTGATCAAGACTCTACGGGACTACAGATGCTGCGGCGTTGGCTCATCGGTACCTGGAGCTGGTGACGGCATCAGCGTACTCGGCGGCGAATTGTCGCCAGTTGGCCGGGGACATCACCTTTCGGATGCGTCCGCAACGGTGGCGGACCGCGGAGTTCTCCGCTTTTGCTGCGGAGTTCAGCTAGCTGGCAAGTCGGTGTGCCCGCCGGTACGCGGTCCACCAGCACCAGGGGGTATTCTCGAGTGTTGTCGCTCGACACAACGACTCCAGCCTGCGGCTGTCTGGAGCGCCACTACGGCGGTGTGTCCGCAGGATCGCTGTCTGCACGGGTTGTTCGACGCCCAGGCGGCGGTGCGGCCACGGGCGACCGCCGGGGTGGATGCGGGCCGTCGCCTGAGCTACGGTGAGCTGAAAATCCGCTCCGATGCGCTAGCCGCCCGGTTGCGCGACGCCGGGGTGCGGCGCGGCGACCCGGTCGGTGTGTGCGGCACGCGATGCCTGGACGCGATGGTTGTGTTCGTAGGCATCCTCAAAGCGGGCGCGGCTTACGTTCCCTTGACGATGCCTCTCCCCCCGCGCGGTTGCAGGTGATGGCTGAGGACGCGGGTGCGCAGGTGGCGGTGATACTGCCTGGTTCGGCGTGTCGGATCCGGCGGTTACGGACCCGCATCGGGTTGGCCATGCCGGTACCTATCCGGGCCGATGCGGTGGCGTTGCCTGAGGTGGCGGCGACGGACTGCGCTTATGTCATGTTCACGTCCGGTTCGACCTAACCCTCATGGATGCACCCATGCCACGCCGGACCAGCTCGCCAGCAAATCCAGCGAGAATAACCCTTTGACTCCATTGACCCCAAGTTGACGGCGCCTCCGCAACCCCTGCCCGAAACTCGCCGGCCATAACCACCGGCCGCCGAAGCGGCTCAGATCAATGCCGCCCTCCCGAGGAAGACAACCCCGATGACTCAGCAGGCACCCATCGAACATCTCACCGCGATCCCGGCACCGCTGGCGCTGGCGCAGTTACTCAGCCAGCCGTGGAAGCCGCGAGCCATCCAGGTCGCCGCCCAACTACACCTCGCCGAGACACTCGCCGACGGCTCCTGCACCGTGACCGAGCTGGCTGAGAAGACCGGCACCCACGCTCCGTCGTTGAGCCGGCTGCTGCGTGCTCTCGCTCGGATCGGGGTCTTTATCGAACTCGATGGGTCACGCTTCGCCAACAGCGAGTTATCCCACTTGCTCCGCCCCGACGTCCCCGGGTCGATGTATGCGACGGCGATGATGGGCGATTGGATGTGGCGCGCCTGGGGTGAGCTGCTGCACAGCGTGCGGACTGGCGAGCCGGGTTTCGACAAGGCCCACGGCATCCCGATATGGCGGTATTTCACCGAGCGCGACCCGGCGGCCGGGGCGCTGTTCAACGAGGCGATGACCAGTTTCTCCACTGCGGTGAACCCGCCCATCGCGCAGGCCGCTGACCTGCCCGGAGCCCGCACCGTGGTCGATGTCGGCGGCGGCCACGGTAGCTTGCTCGCCACCCTGCTCGCCATCTACCCCTCGATCGAGAAGGGCATCCTGTTCGACCAGCCGCACGTCATCGACGAAGTCCAAGCCGCACTCGGTCCCGCACCCGACGGGCGAATCCAGCTCCAGGGCGGAGATTTCTTCACCGCCGTGCCCGCCGGCGCGGACGCCTATCTGCTGAAGTGGATTCTGCACGACTGGGACGACGCGGCCTGCGTGAAGCTCCTGACCACCTGCCGGCGCGCCATGGCCCCGCATGGCCGGGTACTGGCCGTCGAGCTCGTCGTCGACCTCGACCGCAGCGACGAGTTAGCCTATTTCTTTGACCTGTACATGCTGGTCATCCTCGCCGGCAGGGAACGCACCGCAGCGGAGTTCCAAGTGCTGTATGACGCCGCCGGGCTGCACTTGACTCGCATCATCCCCACCACGTCAATGTACTCCCTCATTGAGGGTATCCCACAGGGCAACGGATGAGGACAAACCACGAGTTGTCCTGCGCCACCAGGCCTGTGTTATCGCCAGCGCTCTGGGGTGAAGACCTCAGGCAACAGAGCTGGAAAACACGATCTACCAGCTAGTTTCGTTCGACTCACCAATCCCGACCCCGGACTCACCTAAGGAGCGTCCCCGGACGCTGACTCCGCACACCGACCCCGCCACCACCGCCGAGCCCGAGGTTGCGATGACCCTCTACCACGACATCGCCTTGTTCGACATCCTCGACCCGGCGTTCCGGGTCGACTCTCCTGAGGTCCGCGCCGCCGCCGACGCAAGCTGGTGGGCGCGCACCCCGATAGGAATCGCGGTGCTGCGCTACCGGGAGTGCCTGGTGCTGCTGTAGGACCGCCGTCTGCGCAACAGCGTCGTGGAAATAGTGGCTGCCTATGGCGTCAGCTCCGGCGCGTTCACCGACTAGCTGCGGCGGGCCAAGACCCACGAGCTGATCGACGGCTTCGCCGACGACGGTGGCTGCGAGTTCATGACCGCTTTCGCCGACCCCTACCGGCCTGGGTGATCGCCGAACTGCTCGGCATCCCCGCCGAGCGCTTCGAGGTGTTCCTCGGCTGGGCCACCGACGCTGAGCGCTAGCGCGCCGCGCAGTGCGCGCCGATGATCCGCGGGACGCAGTCGGCGTAGCGCAGCAGCAGGTCCACCGCCGCGTCGTTGCGGGCGGTCTCGCGCTCGATCACGTTCGCCGGTGGGTAGAAGCCGCCTTGCGCCAGGCTGGTCGGGTACATCTCCATGGTGTAGGACCAGATGTGGTGCCGCGCCCACATCCAGTCGCCGATTGAGCCGTCGTTGATGTAGAGGTGGCTGGACTGCTCCGGGGTGTAGCCGTTGGTGGCGGCCATCTGCTCGCCGAGCTTGCGGAAGGCCGCCGCGTCGGAGCTGTCCAGGCCGGGGCCGGTGTCACTGGCGGTGAAGCCGTAGGGCCAGAGCACCAGCTCGGAGAAGCTGTGGAAGTCGATATGGGCGGTGATCCGCTGCATGCCCCGGACCACCCGGCTGTTCACCCAGTCCCGGAGCTGCGCGGTCGCCGGCGCGGAGAACGGGGCGCTGCCGTGGTAGGTGTCACTGCCGGGGCTGGGACTCGACCCGCCGCAGCAGGCCCACTCGTCGCCCCAGTTCCGGTTGGTGTCGGTGCCGACGTCGGTGGTTCCCGGGATCGGCTGGCGGTTCTTGCGCCACAGCCCGAACAGACCGGTGGAGATGTCGTACTCCGCGCCATCCGGGTTGACCATTGGCGCCACCCAGATCTCCCGGGAGCGCATCATCCGGGTGATGGCCGGATC
>JBOHFY010000499.1:0-2787 GCA_050699895.1 Pseudonocardiaceae bacterium | reverse complement strand
GCCATCGCCTCACCGACCGACTTCATGGTGGTGGTCAGCGTGGGGTCCGCGCCGGGGAACTTCTCGAAGGCGAACCGGGGCACCTTCACCACCACGTAGTCCAAAGCGGGCTCGAAACAGGCCGGGGTCTCGCCGGTGATGTCGTTGGTGATCTCGTCGAGGGTGTAGCCGATCGCGAGCTTCGCGGCGATCTTGGCGATGGGGAACCCGGTGGCCTTGGACGCCAGCGCGCTCGACCGGGACACCCGAGGGTTCATCTCGATCACGACCAGCCGGCCGTCGGTGGGATGCACCGCGAACTGGATGTTGCAACCGCCGGTGTCCACCCCGACTTCCCGCAGCACGGCGATGGCGACGTCGCGCATGTGCTGGTACTCGCGGTCGGTCAGGGTCATCGCCGGGGCGACGGTCACCGAGTCCCCGGTGTGCACGCCCATCGGGTCGATGTTCTCGATCGAGCACACCACCACCACGTTGTCCCGGTGGTCACGCATCAGCTCGAGCTCGTACTCCTTCCAGCCCAGCACACTCTCCTCAATGAGCACCTGGTGCACCGGGCTGGCGGCCAAGCCCTGGGACACTAAGCGAGTGAGCTCTTCGTGGGTGTGCGCCAGGCCGGAGCCGAGCCCGCCCATGGTGTACGAAGGCCGGATCACCACCGGCAGGCCGAGCTCGCCGACGGCCTCGCGGGCCTGCTCCCACGATCCGCACACGGCGCTGCGCGGCACCTCAGCACCCACCGCGCGGACGACGTCCTTGAACTTCAGCCGGTCCTCGCCGCGCTGGATGGCCGCGATGTTGGCGCCGATCAACTCGACACCGTAACGCGCCAGCACCCCGCGCTCGTGCAGGGCGACGGCGATGTTCAGCGCGGTCTGGCCGCCCAGGGTGGCCAGCAACGCGTCCGGGCGCTCGGCGGCGATCACCTTCTCGACGAACTCCGGAGTGATCGGCTCGATGTAGGTGGCATCGGCGAACTCCGGATCGGTCATGATCGTCGCCGGATTGGGGTTCACCAGGCTGACCCACAGCCCCTCTTCCCGCAACACCCGGCAAGCCTGCGTCCCGGAATAATCAAACTCACACCCCTGCCCAATCACAATAGGCCCCGACCCAATCACCAACACATGCCGAATATCAGCTCTCCGTGGCACTGGTGCCTCCGGCAACAAGTCGTCGCACTCCATCCCGGAACACTTGAAAGCTCCGGGAGCGGTTGGCGTCCACGTTCATGAATCTTTCCCCAGGGGCCTGCCGGTAAGCGATCTCGATGGTGATCGGACCACTCGCACCACGACTTCGCAGCTCATGGATGCGATTGCGGCGATCCCACGCCGCGCGAAGGTTCGTCGTGAACGCTTCGTGTAAGAAGGCGAAGACATCGAACACCGTGGATTTGCCACTGCCATTCGGACCGAGCAGGACCGTGAGCGGCGTGAGGTCGGAGAACTGTACGTCACGTAACACCCGGTAGTTCTGGACGCGAAGACGCTGGATCGTGGCCTGCCTGGTGATCGACGTGGTCATCGCTGCCCCTCCATCAACTTGCGGAAGCGGTCGAACAGCTCGGCGGCGTCGTGGGGGCCGGCGGCTGCCTCCGGATGGTATTGGACGCTGAACGCGGGGATGTCCAGGCAGGTGAGGCCTTCTACGGTGTTGTCGTTGGGGCAGGAGTGGGTGACGACGGCGGGGCCGAAGTCGGAGTCGAAGCGCTCTCCGGGCTCGCCCTCGACGGCGAAACCGTGATTCTGCGAGGTGATCGTCACCCGCCCGGTGGCATGCTCGATAACCGGGACGTTGAGCCCCCGGTGCCCGTAGCGCATCTTGTAGGTGCCCCGCCCCAGGGCCCGGCCGAGGATCTGGTTGCCGAAGCAGATCCCGAACAGCGGTACCCGGGCCGCCAGCACCGCGCGGGTCAGCGAGACCGCGTGGTCCGCGGTGGCCGGGTCACCCGGCCCGTTGGACAGGAAGACCCCGTCGGGTTCCCGTTCCAGCACCTGCTCCAGGGTGGCGGTGGCCGGCAGGACGTGCGTCTCGATGCCCCGAGCGGCCAGCATCCTCGGCGTGTTGTCCTTGATCCCCAGGTCCAGTGCCACCACGCGGAACCGGCGCTGCGCGGTGGCCGCCACGATGTAGGGCTCGGTGACGGTGACCTCCCCGACCAGGTCCGCCCCGGCCATCGGGGGGCTGGCCAGCACCCGCGCCACCAGTGTCGCCGGCTCGGCGAGCGCGTCGCCGGAGAAGATCCCGGCCCGCATGCAGCCGCGCTCGCGAAGCCGGCGAGTCAGCGCGCGGGTGTCCAGCCCGGAGATCCCCACGACATTCTGGCGGATCAGCTCCTCGCCGAGGGACCGGACCGATCGCCAGTTGGACGGGACCCGGGCCGGGTCGCGCACGACGTAGCCGGCAACCCAGATCCGGTGTGACTCGTCGTCCTCGTCGTTCCAGCCGGTGTTGCCGATATGCGGCGCGGTCTGCACCACGATCTGGCGGCGGTAGGAGGGGTCGGTGAGAGTCTCCTGGTAACCGGTCATGCCGGTGGCGAACACCGCCTCACCCAGCGCCTGGCCCACCGCACCGTAGCTATCACCGCGCAGGGCGGTGCCGTCCTCCAGCACCAGCATGGCCAGCGCGCCCATCAACGCTGCACCTTCCCGTCCTCGGCGGTGATCTCGCCGCGCAGCAGCGTGGCCACCACCCGGCCGGGCAGCTCCATCCCCGCGTAGGGGGTGTTGCCCGACAGGCTGGCCAGCGCGGCCCCGCGCACCGTCCAGGGGGCGTCCGGGT
>JBOHFY010000498.1:0-3113 GCA_050699895.1 Pseudonocardiaceae bacterium | reverse complement strand
GTGAGCAAATCCAGGGCGTAGGAGTGCACGGCGCGCTCCAGCATGAGCAGATCACCGGTCAGCGCGTAGGCGCGTTCGCCGGCCACCTTCCGCGCGCGGGCGAACTCCGCCCAGCCGCGTTTTTCCGCCAGCTCGACGTGGTCCAGCGGTGGGAAATCGAATTCCGGCGGTTGCCCCCACGTGGTGATGGTGACGTTGGCGGATTCGTCGGGACCGATCGGGGATCCATCCCACGGGATGTTGGGAGTGATCAGCAACAGATCGTTCAGCCGGGCGCTGGCCTCGGTGAGCGCGTCGCGCAACTGCTTCAGTTGCTCGTCAAGCTCCGCGCTCTCCGCCCGCAGCTCGGCACGGCGCGCCTCATCCGCTTTCGCGCAGTCTCGGGAGAACGCCTTCTTCCTGGCCTGGCCCTGATCCACCTCATGCTGGAGCTTGCGGGTCGCCTCGTCGAGCTCCAGCAGTTCATCGACATCCAGGCCCACGCCCTTGACGCGGACGGCACTCTTGACCGCATCCGGGTGCTCCCGGATGAAGCGCTTGTCGAGCATGGTGGGAGTCAGTCCTCACATCGATCTGGATGGGTCAGGAGCGGGCGATGGGGGGGCGCCGTGGCAGCGCTTGTACTTCTTGCCCGAGCCGCACGGGCAAGGGGCGTTGCGGGAGGGCCCCCCGGCACCGTTGCTGGCGTCCCGACCGCGCTCGCCCCGGCCGCGCACCTCGGTGCCGCCGTCCTCCGCCGGCCCGGTGTAGACCAGCGGCCGGGGCGCGGGCTCGAGCTGCGAGAGCGCGGAGCCAGCCGCCGCAGTGGCGAGCGGCGCCGGCTCCGGGTCCGGGTCCGGCACAAGCTCCGGCATCACTTCCGGCTCGGCGACCTGGACCTGCACGGAGAACAGGAACCCGACGGACTCCTCCTTCAGCGCCTCGAGCAGTGCGCTGAACATCTCGAACCCCTCTCGCTTGTACTCCACCAGCGGGTCACGCTGGGCCATCGCGCGCAGCCCGATGCCCTCCTTGAGGTAGTCCATCTCATAGAGGTGCTCGCGCCACTTGCGGTCCAGCACCGAGAGCACCACGCGACGCTCGAGCTCCCGCATCGCCCCCGGGCCGGCCATCTGCTCCAGCTCCGCCTCGCGGCGGGCGTAGGAGGCCCGCGCGTCGTCCAGCACGGCCGCCAACAACATCTCTCGGGTCAGGTCACTGGTGTCGTCGGCGATGGACTCGTACTTGATGCCGACGGGATACAGCGCCTTGAGCGCCGACCACAGCTGGTCGAGGTCCCAGTCCTCGGCGTACCCGTTCTCGGTGGCGCCGTTGACGTAGGCGGTAATCACATCGGTCATCATGTGCTCGACCTGCTCGCGCAGGTCCTCGCCCTCGAGCACCCGGCGGCGCTCGGCGTAGATCACCTTGCGCTGCAGGTCCATGACCTCGTCGTATTTCAGGACGTTCTTGCGGATCTCGAAGTTCTGCTGCTCGACCTGGGTCTGGGCGGACTGGATCGCCCGGCTGACCATCTTGGCCTCGATCGGGATGTCGTCCTCCATCCGCAGCCGAGTCATGATGGACTCCACCAGCGGGCCGTTGAACCGCACCATCAGCTCATCGCGCAAGGACAGGTAGAACCGGGACTGCCCGGGGTCACCTTGCCGCCCGGAGCGGCCGCGCAACTGGTTGTCGATGCGCCGCGACTCGTGCCGCTCGGTGCCCAGCACATACAGCCCCCCAGCGGCGACGACCTCCCTGGCCTCGGCCTGCACCTCGGCGCGGACCTCGTTCACGGCGCCCGCCCAGGCGGCCTCGTACTCCTGCGGAGTCTCCACCGGGTCCAGCCCCCGGGCCCGCAGCGCGGTGTCGGCGAGGAACTCCGGGTTGCCGCCCAGCATGATGTCGGTGCCGCGACCGGCCATGTTGGTGGACACGGTGACCGCGCCCTTGCGGCCGGCCTCGGCGACGATCATTGCCTCTCTGTCGTGCTGCTTGGCGTTGAGCACCGAATGCGGGATGCCTGCGGCCACCAGCGCCTTGGACAGGTGCTCGGAGCGCTCCACGCTCGCCGTCCCGACTAGCACCGGCTGGCCCGTGGCGTGCCGCTGCGCGATGTCCCGCACCACGGCGCTGAACTTGGCCTCCTCCGTCTTGTAGACCAGGTCGCTCAGGTCCTGGCGGACCATCGGCTGGTTGGTGGGGATCGACACCACACCCAGCTTGTAGATCTGGAGTAGCTCGGCGGCCTCGGTCTGCGCGGTACCGGTCATCCCGGCGAGCTTGTCGTAGAGCCGGAAGTAGTTCTGCAGCGTGATCGTCGCCAAGGTCTGGTTCTCGGCCTTGATCTCCACCTGCTCCTTGGCCTCGATGGCCTGGTGCATGCCTTCGTTGTAGCGCCGGCCGTGCAGCACCCGGCCGGTGAACTCATCGACGATGAGCACCTCGCCAGCCCGGACGATGTAGTCCTTGTCCTTGGTGAACAGCTCTTTGGCCTTGAGCGCGTTGTTGAGGTAACCGACCAGCGGCGTGTTGGCCGCCTCGTAGAGGTTCTCGATGCCCAGCTGGTCCTCGACGAGCGCGACACCCTCCTCGGACACGCCCACGGTGCGCTTGCGGTCATCCACCTCATAGTGCACGTCACGCTTGAGCATCGGGGCCAGGCGGGCGAACTCGCCATACCAGCGGGACGACTGGTCAGCCGGCCCAGAGATGATCAACGGGGTGCGCGCCTCGTCGATGAGGATGGAGTCGACCTCATCGACGATGGCGTAGCTGTGCCCGCGCTGGACGCAGTCGTCGAGACTCCAGGCCATGTTGTCACGCAGGTAGTCGAAGCCGAACTCGTTGTTCGTGCCATAGGTGATGTCGGCGTGGTAGGCGACGCGCCGCTCGTCCGGGATCATCTGAGACAGGATCACCCCGACCTCCAGGCCGAGGAACCGGTGCACCCGGCCCATCCACTCCGCGTCGCGCTTGGCGAGGTAGTCGTTGGTCGTGACGACGTGCACGCCCTTGCCGGCGATCGCGTTGAGGTAGGCGGGCAGCACGCAGGTCAGCGTCTTGCCCTCACCGGTGCGCATCTCGGCGATGGTGCCCAGGTGCATCGCGGCGCCGCCCATCAGCTGGAC
>JBOHFY010000497.1:0-3672 GCA_050699895.1 Pseudonocardiaceae bacterium | reverse complement strand
GTCCGGGGCATCGCGCGGGCCGTTTTCTGGGGGAACGAGCGCGTGCCGGAAGCCCAGCCGGGCGGCTTCGGCTAGGCGCCGGCGCAGCCCGGTCACCTGGCGGACTTCGCCGGCCAGCCCGACCTCTCCGATCGCCACCGTGTGCGGGGGCAGCAGCAGGTCGCCGGCCGCCGAGGCGACGGCGAGCGCGACGGCGAGATCGGCCGCCGGCTCCACCACGCGCATCCCGCCCACCGTCGCGGTGTACACGTCTGACCCGGCCAACCGCACGCCCCCGCGCCGCTCGATGACCGCCAGGATCATCGCCACTCGGGATGAGTCCAGGCCGCTCACCGCGCGGCGCGGGTTGGCCAGCGCGGAGTCGGCGACCAACGCCTGGATCTCGCCCAGCAACGGCCGTTTGCCCTCCACCACGACCGTCACCGCCGTACCAGGCACCGCGCCATCGCGGTGGGTGAGAAACAGCCCGGACGGATCAGGCAGGCCGATGATGCCGTCGTCGGTGAGCTCGAAGCAGCCGACCTCATCGGCGGCCCCGAACCGGTTCTTGATCCCGCGAACCATCCGCAGTGTGGAGTGCCGGTCGCCCTCGAACTGCAGCACCACGTCGACCAGGTGCTCCAGCACCCGGGGCCCGGCCACCGTCCCGTCTTTGGTGACGTGCCCGACCAGCACCACCGGCAGCCCGCGCTGCTTGGCGGTGCTGATCAATGCGCTGGCCACCGCGCGGACCTGGGAGACCCCGCCTGGGCTGCCCTCGACACCGGCGCAGGACATGGTCTGCACCGAGTCGACGATCAGCAAGCCGGGATCAACGACGTCGAGATGCCCCAGCACGGCGGCGAGGTCGGACTCGGCGGCGAGGAACAGCTCGTCGTGCAGCGCTCCGGTACGCTGCGCCCGCAGCCGGACCTGGCCGGTGGACTCCTCGCCGGTCACGTAGAGCGCGCGCCGGCCGGCCAGCGCGCAGCGGTGCGCGACCTCCAGCAGCAGAGTGGACTTTCCGACCCCGGGCTCGCCGGCCAGCAACACCACCGCGCCGGGCACCAGCCCGCCGCCGAGTACCCGGTCGAGCTCGGGCACACCGGTGGCGGTGGCCCGCGCGGAGTGCAGGTCAACCTGGGAGATCGGGCGAGCCGGGGCCGACGGCGCACCAGCGGCGACGACCGTCACCGGCCGGTGCGCCGTCACACTGCCCCAGGTATGGCACTCCGGGCACCGTCCCACCCACTTAGCGACCTCATGGCCGCAATCACCACAGCGGTGGGTGGCGCGGCCGTTCGCGGCTGATCTCACCATGGTCATGCACGCTATCCACCCACCCTGACAGTCCGGTCGCGCCCCCGATCCGGCGCCCGCGGCTCGGGGGCCTAGTCCACCGAACTCAGCGGGGCCGCCATGGGTACCGGCAGGGTCACCGTGCCGGCGTTGCGGAACTGGAATGTCACCGGAGTGTTCAGCCCGGCGTGCAGCGGCTGGGTGGTGATGAGCACGACGCGCAGCTCCCCCACGACCAGCGGGCTGGTCGGCTCGCCAGATAAGGTGACGGTGCCGACCGTGCTGGTGACGGCGGTACCGGGCGGAATCCGCGAGGTGCCCAGCACCAACGCCTGGCTGGCCGCTGGGCTGGTCACGGCGATCAGCTCGTCGGCACGCTCCGCCTGGTTGATGATGGTGAGCACCACCGGTACGGTCGACCCAGCGGGGTAGGTGCCCCGCTGGTTGTGCGGGTAAGGGATCAGCACGTCGCGCAGAGCGATGGCGTTCCCCACGTTGCCGAAGGTGCCGTCGACGGCGGCTACCTGGCTATCGGTCTGGGCGATCTGGCCCGCACCGCAGCCGACCAGCGCCACCGCGGCGGCGCAGAAGGCCATGATGGCAGCGGTGGCGATGAGGGGAACCCGCATCACCAAATCGTATCCGACCAGCCCACCCGGTAGGCCCAGCACCTCGGTGCACCCGCCCCGCCGATGTGGGTCCTTAGTGGAGTGACCGTGAGCTGCGGAGCACCGAGTTGCCCGGTGCGGGCCGGTGGCCGGATCCTCTGACCTGCGATGACGCTCTAGGTAGTGCTCCGTACCCCGTGCGCCACGATTTCTGGACGTGGTAACCTGGGTACAGCGAAAGGGGCAGAGGACACATGGTTTTTAAGGTCGGAGAGACCGTCGTCTACCCGCATCACGGTGCCGCTCTCATTGAGGCCATTGAGACTCGAGTGATCAAGGGCGAGGAGAAGAAATATCTCGTCCTCAAGGTCGCCCAGGGTGATCTTACCGTCCGCGTTCCCGCCGCTAACGCCGAATTTGTCGGCGTCCGGGACGTGGTCGGCCAAGAGGGCCTCGATAGGGTTTTCGACGTGCTGCGCGCTCCGCACACTGAGGAGCCGACGAACTGGTCGCGGCGATACAAGGCCAACTTGGAGAAGCTCGCCTCTGGTGATGTCAACAAAGTGGCGGAAGTAGTCCGGGACCTCTGGCGTCGCGAGCGTGATCGCGGTTTGTCGGCTGGCGAGAAACGCATGCTCGCGAAGGCCCGTCAGATCCTGGTGAGCGAGCTCGCTCTCGCCGAGGGCACCAACGAGGACAACGCCGAGGTGCTACTCGACGAGGTCCTTGCCGCAGCCTCCTGAGCCAAAACTTCCCGCGTCGCGATCAACGTGCGCCCTGACCTGACAACATCGCTAGTCCCCGTCTCGGCCCCTCGAGTCGCGGCACTGGTGCCAGCTGCGGGACAGGGTGTGCGCTTGGCGGCCGGGATGCCGAAGGCCTTCGTGTCGCTGCGAGGCCGTCCGCTGCTCTGGCACTGCGTGCAGGGGTTGTTGGCGTCCGGTTGCGTTGAGGTGGTGGTGGTTGCGGTCGATGAGCACCACCATGACCAGGCCCGAGCAGCCATCGCCGAGGACGGGGACCGAGTGCGGATCGTCACTGGCGGAGCGCATCGCGCCGCCTCGGTCCGGGCCGCCTTGCACGCCGCGGGCGACACTGAGGTGGTGTTGGTCCACGACGCCGCCCGCTGCCTCACCCCCGTCAGCGTGATCCAGGCGGTGGCGCAGGCGGTACTCGCCGGGCAGCGGGCCGTGGTGCCAGTCCTGCCGGTGGCCGACACGATCAAGCAGGTGGACCCCGACGGCCGGGTCGTGGGCACTGTGGACCGGGCGGCCTTGCGGGTGGTGCAGACCCCGCAGGGGTTCGCCGGGGACCTATTACGGCGGGCCCACCAGATGTCATCCGGTCCGGTGACCGACGACGCCGGGCTCGTCGAGGCACTGGGGGTGACCGTGACCACGCTGCCGGGCCACCCGCACGCATTCAAGATCACAACTCCGTTCGATCTGATTGTCGCTGAGGCGGTGGCCGGCGCGAGGGCCGCCGGTCAGGCATGAGGGTCGGGATCGGCACCGACGTACACCCGGTGGAACCTGGCCGGGACTGCTGGATCGCCGGGCTGCACTGGCCTGGACTGCCGGGGTGCGCCGGGCACTCCGACGGTGACGTCGCCGCGCACGCGTTGTGCGACGCCGCGCTGTCCGCCGCTGGCCTAGGCGACCTGGGCGCGGTGTTCGGCACCGGCGAGCGGCGGTGGGCTGGGGCGCACGGCGCCGAGCTGCTCGCCGAGGTACGCCGCAGGTTGGCCGTCCAGGGCTGGGTGGTGGGCAACGGCGCGGTGCAGGTG
>JBOHFY010000496.1:0-12866 GCA_050699895.1 Pseudonocardiaceae bacterium | reverse complement strand
CGGTACACCGCGCCAATGTCCCGATGCGCCAACGCCCGCCGCATCGCCGGATCAACCCAGACCTCTGGTGGGATCACCTGGCGCACGGTAGCAAACCCAGTCACGTCACCGGGAGCGCCCGCAGCATTCCGATCACCACGACGGGGGTGCCGCAAGCCAGCAAGGTCACCTCGGCCGCGCTGGAGCTACTCTATCGCGGCGAGCACCACCTGGTCGCCTTCTCGCAGTCCCGACACCACCTGGCTGGTTTCCTTGCCGACCGAGCCAAGCTGAACCGATACATCTCGTTGAGTACCGTCCGACTGAAGCACGGAGACCGTGCCGGTCCGACCATGACGGCGGACAGCGGCGGTGGGCACGACCAGCACATTGTCGATGGTACTGGTGATGACGTGCGCCTGGCCGGTCATCCCGTCCCGCAAACTGGGGTCGAGCTCGGTAAGGACCACCGTCACGAGGTAGTTCGCGTCGCCGCCCATCACGGCCTGGGTCGGCTCGATCGAGGCGACGATCGCTTTGCGGGTCAGGCCGGGGATGGCGTCGAAACTCACCTCGGCGGGCTGGTTCGGCTGCATCCCGGCGACGTCGGCCTGGCTGAATGGAAGCATCATCCGGAAGGAGTTGACGTTGTTCAGCACAATCAACGCGCTATCGCCGGGCTGACGTGCCGAGGATTGGCGTGCCGAAGCCTGGTCACCACTACCCGCTGTCAGTGACGCCGTGTTGTACGAAGCGTCCAGAACCTGCCCCACGCCGCCGTTGATATGGTCGACTATGCCCGAGAACGAAGAATGCATGATCGTGGCGTCGAGAGCGTGCTGGGCGATCACGACGTCGGCGTTCGCCTGGTCAAGAGCGGCCTGCTGCTTCTCGATGGTGTAGTGCCGGTCCGTCGACGCAAGGCCCACTTTGTTCTCGTCCTCGGTTAGGTCATGCTTAGCATCATCGATCTTGGACTGTTGTGCGGGCCGGTCGAGGTCCCGCTTCTTGCGGGCCTTATCGACATCACCCTCGTCTTTCACGACATCGTGTTTTACTTTGGCGACGTCGTTCCGTCTGTCCTCGACATGATCGCAATGACTAGTCTGAGCCTTGGCATTCCCAGTCTGAGCCCCGGTATCCACCGAGGTCTCTGCAGTCGCCGATGTCCCTAGGACCTTAGACTTGTCGCATCGCTCCTGAGTGACCTCGAGCCGTTTCAGCTGTCGAATGAGCTCCGACCGGTCGAACTCCAGTACACGCTCAGCCTGGTCTATCTCCGCAGCATCAGACCGGTCAGTCTGGACAGCCGTTTCCTGCACCGCAGCGAGCATATCCCGCCGCCAAGCGAGTTCGGCATTGGCGCCGTCGACCTGGTTGCCGGCCTTGATCTGATCGAGCGAAGCCTGCTCCTTAACGACTTGGTCCTTGGCCTTGCGTAATGCCATCTGTTGCGCGGTATTGTCGGTTTTGGCCAGGACCTGGCCCGCCGTCACCCGATCACCGACGGACACGTCGAGCTCGGTCAGCCTCCCGCCCTCCGGGAATCCCAACTTCTGCTCACTGATGGCATGCAACGAACCGGTAGCGGTCACCGCCGAGGTGGCGGTGCCACGCGCCACCCGGGCGGTGGTCAGAGACGAGCCACTGTGTCCGCTCTCGCCGACGATAATCATCGTCAGCGAGAATGCCAGCGCGGCGACGGACCACGGCACTAGCAATGTTCCACTCGGCACGGACAGTGCCGCCGTCAGAGCCGCGACTGTTCGCGAGATACCCGCGTGCGGAATGTCCACTCCTGACACCCTCGTTCGGCGGTCAGCCCGCTCCGCCCGATGGTCAGTCCTGAACGGAATCTTGATCATCCTCCCGGTTCAACACGGCTCACAGTCCGCGCATCACTGCCGCTACGGCTCGGCGTCCTGACGGCCCGGGACCGATGACGACAGAGGAAACGCAGGAACGCACAGCTGCTTCGACGACAAACCACTTAGCGCAACGAGACATCGGTGTCATGGATACACACCCGATGGGGGTAAACCCAGCGCGGGAGCAGGTCTTCATACCGATCCGTCCGCGAACCCGGTGTCCGCGAACCCGGTGTCCGCGAACACCGTGGCGGCCGCCGTGATGAGCAGCGCGGCCGAGGTCGCGCCGGGATCCTGGTGGCCGACGCTGCGCTCGCCGAGAAAGCTCGCGCGGCCCCCGCGAGCGAGCATCGGAATGGTCGCGTCGCGACCGGCCTCGGCGGCGACGGCCGCGCTGCGCAGAGCCGCGCCGAGCCCGGCGCCGCCAGCCAGCGCGGCGTCCAGCGCATCAAGAGCGGGAGCCAGCGCGTCGACCATTGTCTTATCCCCCGCGACCGCTTTGCCCCGCTGGAGCACTCCCTCCAGACCAGCTCGCAACGCCTGGGCGAACGCCAGGGCCACCAGTGACTGCTCCTGGCCCGCCGCGGTCGCCATGCGCAGGAAGAAGGTGCCGTACAACGCGCCGCTGGTCCCCCCCACCGCGCTCAGGAGAGTCGTCGCAACGTCCCTGAGCAGCGCCGAGACGTGCGCGGGTGGATAGCCGTCCAGCCTCGCGACCACCGCCGCGAGGCCGCGGTCCATGTTGATGCCGTGATCAGCGTCGCCCATGGCTGAGTCGAGCCGGGTGAGGAGGTCCCGGTTCGCCGCGACGGCCCGGCGGAACTCACGAATCCACCGGGCCAGCGACGCCGCGTCCACCGTCTCGCCCATGGCTCTACAGCCCCCATCGCAGGGCCGGGGTGCATACCGGCGCGTCCCACAGTCGCAGCAGCTCATCGTCGGTCCGGAGCACGGTGACCGAGCACCCGGCCATCTCCAAGCTGGTGACGTAAGACCCCACCAGCGAGCGCGCGATCCGCACCCCCGCCCGCTCGAGGATTCTCGCCACCTCGTGGTACATCAGGTAAAGCTCGATCAGCGGAGTACCGCCCAGCCCATTGACAAAGGCGATCACGCCAGCGCCACCGGTGACGTCGAGATCGGCGAGGATCGGGTCGAGCAGATACTCGGCCACTCGCGCGGCGGGCGCGAGCGGTAAGCGTTCCCGGCCCGGCTCACCATGGATGCCAACCCCGATTTCCATGTCGGTCTCCGGTAGCTCGAAGGTCGGCCGGCCGACGGCCGGCACGGTGCCCGAGGTCAAGGCGACTCCCATGCTCCGGCCACCGGCGTTGACCTTCCGGGCGACCTCGGCGACGTCGGCGAGGCTACGGCCCCGCTCGGCCGCAGCACCGGCGATCTTCTCCACCAGCATCGTGAGACCAACCCCCCGCCGCCCGGCGGTATGCGCGCCGCCGCGCACCGCCACGTCGTCATCAATCACGACTGAGCGCACCTCGAGCCCCGATTCGGCCGCGAGTTCAGCGGCCATCTCGAAATTCAGCACATCACCGGAGTAATTCTTGACGATGTGCAACACCCCGGCCCCCGCGTCGCTGGCCTTCGTCGCCTGGAGAATCTGATCGGGTACCGGCGAGGTAAACACCTCGCCGACGCAAGCCGCGTCGAGCATCCCCACACCCACGAACCCACCGTGCAGTGGCTCGTGGCCCGCGCCACCCCCGGAGACCAGCCCGACCTTCCCCGGCACCGGGGCGCCAGCCCGGTAGATAATCTTGTTTTGCTGATCGACGCGCAGCTCGGGGTGGGCTGCGGCCATCCCGAGCAGCGCCTCAGAAACGACGCCGGCGGGATCGTTGATAAGCTTTTTCATGGTGATCATGACTTTACCGGCTTGGCCCGAGCTGGCGTGACCACCACCGCGCGAGCCCCGCGCGGCGCGATACGGTGGTGCGGGTAGGCCCGCCCCGATCTGCTGCTGAGGACCTCAATGACGACGACCTCGGACACCGTCCGGCTACTGCACGACCTTGAGCCGGTGGTCACCGAGAATCTCGACCGGCATCTGGCCGCAGCCAAGGAGTGGATGCCGCACGAGTACGTGCCGTGGAGTCTGGGCCGCGACTACGCCGGCCCCGACGGCCAGCCCTGGGACCCCGAGCAGTCGCGGCTGTCGCCGATCGCCCGGACCGCGCTGGAAGTGAACCTCCTCACCGAGGACAACCTGCCCAGCTACCACCGGGAAATCGAACGCGCGTTCGGGCGCGACGGCGCCTGGGGTACCTGGGTACACCGCTGGACCGCCGAGGAGGGCCGGCACGCGTACTGCATCCGCGACTACCTCCTGGTAACCCGAGGGGTCGACCCGGTGGAACTGGAGCGAGCCCGGATGCAGGTGATGCAAACCGGCTACGACACTCAGGAGGCGCCGCTGCTGCGCGTCCTGGCCTACGTGTCCTTCCAAGAGCTCGCCACCCGCATCTCGCACCGCAACACCGGCCGCCATGCCGGCGACCCCATCGCCGAACGACTCCTCACCCGAATCTCCACCGACGAGAACCTGCACATGGTCTTCTACCGCAACCTCGTCAAAGCCGCCCTCGACGTCTCCCCCGGCCCCACCCAGCGCGCGATCACCAACGAGGTCGTCACCTTCCAGATGCCAGGCATCGTCATCCCCGGTTTCGCCCGCAAGGCCGCGCAGATCGCCCAGGCCGGCATCTACGACCTGCGCATCCACCACGATGAGGTGATCTGGCCCCTGCTGCGCCAGTGGGGCGTGTTCGACCTGGAACGCCTCGACGCGGAGGGTGAGAAGGCCCGTCTCGAGCTGGCCGAGTTTCTCACCCAGCTCGACGGGCAGGCCAGCCGGTTCACCGAGCGCCGCGCCGCGGCCCATGAGCGGTTAGCTCGGCGCCTTCCGGCGCCGAGCTAACCGCATCTCCTCCAGCTCGGCGGCCCGTTCTGGCGTCGGAGCGGTGCCGCCCAGGTGCGCCGGCACCCACCAGGGGTCCTCACCAGGCCCTTCCGGGTAACGCGCGCGGGTCGCGTCGAGCAGCCCGTGCATCACGCTGAGCAGCACGGCATCGGCCGCTGGCCCGGGCTCGGGCCGCAGCGGTGCCCCGATGGTCATGCAGATCGGAATATGCCGCGCGGCGCGGACGGTGGGCTTGCGACCCTTGGTCCACACCCGCTGGCTGCCCCACAGCGTCATGGGGATCAGCGGCACGCCCGCGGCGCGCGCCATCCGAGTGGCGCCGGACTTGAACTCCTTCAGGCAGAAGCTGCGGCTGATCGTCGCCTCGGGGAAGATCCCCACCAGCTCGCCCGCCCGCAGCGCCTCAACCGCGAGGCGGAAAGCACCCGCCCCCGCCGAGCGATCAACCGAAATGTGGTGCATGGCGCGCATCAGCGGCCCCATCACCCGATTCGCGAACACCTCCTGCTTGGCCATGAACCGCACAAACCGCCCGTGCTCACGCCAGAACGGCAGGCCGGCGAGCGCGAAGTCGAGGTACCCGGTGTGGTTCATCACCACCACACCGCCACCCGTCGCCGGGATGTGCTCCTGCCCGGAGACGTCGATCCGCAGGTCCAACGCCCGAAACACGCGCGTGGCGGTGTGGGCCACGCATCGGTACACCCCATCGGTCACCGGCTCACGCTACCGGGCGCAAACACCATCGTCGCTCCCGAGATGGCGCGTTAGGGTCCACGTGACCGGTTGCTGGGGCTGACGTGCGGTGTCGGCGGAGGGCACATGAGGTTGCGGCGTACCGCTGGCGCGGGCTTGCCTGATCCGGGCGGGCCGGCGCTGATCGGGGACGATGATGTCAAGACCCCGCGCTGGGCGCTGGTGATCGAGGAGATGGCCGGCTCGAGCACCAGCCGGATGCTGCGCGCGGCACCGGCGGCGTTGGGTTTGTTGGCGCGTCTGGCGTGGCGGACCTCGCCGCGATTGACGCTGCTGGCCGCGGCGGTGGAACTGGGCTCGGGGTGTACCACCGCATTCGGGTTGCTGGCCACCGCGAACGTGTTCACTCAGCTGCTGGAGCAGGGCCCGACCCCGCAGCGAGTGGTGGCGGCACTCCCGGCGCTGGCGCTGGTGATGGCCACGTACGCGGCCCGGGGGCTGCTGAACGCGGCGGTGGGTGCGGTGCAGGCGGTGCTGGCCCCGCAGGTGGAACGGCGCGCCCAGGACGAGCTGCACGCGGCGGTGATCGGGGTGGAGCTGATCGCCTTCGACGACGCGGATTTCGTGGAGCTGGTGAACCGGGCGTCGACGCAGGGAGTCGAGAGCGTCAGACAGGCGGTGACCAACGCCGGGGACCTGCTCAGCTCGGTGATCTCGCTCGCCGCCGCGATCGTCACCGCCGGCCTGCTCAACCCGGTGTTGGCGCCGGTAGTGCTGCTGGCCGCCGCACCCCACGGGTGGGCCAGCATGCTGGGCGCGAAGCTGTCCTACGAGTCGTTCGTGCGGATGATCCCACGCCGGCGCCAGCTGCGGATCGCCGGTGAGCTGATCACCGGCCGGGCCGAGGCGGCGGAGGTCCGGGCTTTCACCACGCAGGAGACCCTGCTTGGCGAACACCGGCGGATCAGCTCCCAACTCACCGCGGAGGCCGTCGCGGTGGCGCACCGCAAGATCGGGATCCGGTTGGTGGGGCGGGGCCTGGCGGGGGTCGGCACGGCGCTGGCCTACGGCGTGCTCGGGCTGCTGCTGTACAGCGCGGCGATGCCGCTGGCGTTGGCCGGGGCGGCGGCGGTCGCGATGCGCAGCGCGAACAGCTCGACCACCACCACCGTGTACACCGCCAACCAGCTCTATGAGCACAGCTTCTACCTCGACATGCTGGCCAGCTGCCTCACCGAGGCCCGCGCCTACCACCGGGCCACCGGCGCGGCGCGGCTCCCGCGCGATCCGGCGCTCATCGAGGTCCAGGACGTGTCGTTCACCTACCCCGGCAAGGACGAGCCCGCCCTGGACCGAGTCAGCGTGACGATCCGCCGCGGCCAGGTCATCGCCCTGGTGGGAGAGAACGGCTCGGGCAAGTCCACCCTCGCCAAGGTGATCAGTGGTCTTTACCTGCCTGACCAAGGACGGGTGAGGTGGGACGGAGTGGACATCGCCCAGGTTGATCAGCGTGAGCTGCACTCCCAGCTCGCCGTCGTCCTGCAGAACCCCGTCGGGTGGCCGATGACCGCCGAGAACAACATCCGCATCGGCCGGTTGGAGCGTCCCGACCCCGACAGGAGCATGCTCACCGCCGCCGCGGCCCACTCTGGCGTCGACACCGTCATCGCCGAGCTCCCCCAGGGGTGGCACAGCGTGCTGTCCCGGGATTTCCAGAACGGGTGCGACCTCTCCGGCGGGCAGTGGCAGCGGATCAGCGTGGCCCGCGGCCTCTACCGAGACGCGCCCCTGCTCATCGCTGATGAACCCACCGCCGCCATGGACGCCCGAGCCGAGCACGCCGTCTTCCGCTCCCTGCACTCACTCAGCCACGTCGGCACCTCACCCGGGAACGGGCAGCGCCCTGGCCCAGCCCGCACCACGGTGCTGATCACCCACCGGCTGGCCAACATCCGCCACGCCGACCAGATCATCGTCCTGGACCACGGCCGCATCACCGAACAGGGCACCCACGAGGAGCTGATGGCCCACGGCGGCGGCTACGCCGAGCTATACACCCTGCAAGCCCACGCCTACCTCGACAGCGCCGACAACCTCAGGCGCACTCGCCAGCCCGGCTCATGAGCCCGAGGCTACCGGCGGCGCGCTGCCCCTCCAGGCGGAACTCCGGCGGCATCCGAATATCGATCACAACCAGGTCGGGCCCGGTGAACGCGACGGCGGTCCGGAGGCGGTGTCACGCTTGCTAGCATGCAGGCATGGCACAGGTGACCTGGCGTGCTCCGGACGAACTCGCCGCCCGGGTGCGTCGCGCCGCCGACCAGCGCGGCAGCAGCATCAACGAGTTCATCACGCGCGTGCTCGATGCCGCCACCGACCCGGAACTGACCGACGACGAGTCACTCCGGGTCAGAGAGCGGCTGGCCGCCGCGGACTTGCTCGCACCAGTCGGCCCGCCCCGACCCAGACCGGCCGAGGATGACCTGGCTGGCGCACGGCGCCGAGCCGGCCAGGGCCACCAGCTCGCAGACCTGGTCCACGACGGCCGAGAGTGATCGTCTTCGCCGAGTCCTCAGCTCTCGTGAAACTCTATGCCGACGAGCAGGACCACCAGGTGGTCCGCAGGCTGGGCAGCCTCGTTGTGTCGGCGTTGGCCAGAGTGGAGGTGCCGGCAGCAATCTGGCGCAAGCACCGCATGGGGGAGCTCGACCTGGCAGATGCCGTGATCCTCATCGCCGCATTCGAGGCCGACTATCACGGGTCTGCGCAGGAACGGCCGCGCTTCGGTGTGGTGGCCGCGACCACAACCGTGCTCGACACCGCCGCTGTACTGACCGGGGTGCACGGCCTGCGCGCCTATGACGCGGTCCAGTTGGCCAGCGCGAAGGCCGCCGCGGAAGCTATCTCCGGCTGCCGCACCGTAGCGGTTTTCGACGGGACGCTCCGGGCAGCGGCCGCGAAAGAGGGCTTTGCGCTGCTACCGGGTTGAGCAGGGGAGTTGGTATCCCGACACCAACGTTCTGACCGTCGGCGTGCTCTGCCACGGCTGCATCCGCATCCGACATTCGACATCCGACGGGCGCTGGTCTGGCAGGCTTGACAGGTGCCCGATCAGCGAAACACCTATACCCACGGCCACCACGACAGCGTGCTGCGGTCGCACCGCTGGCGGACGGTGGACAACTCCGCCGCGTACCTGGTCCCGTACTTGCGGCCGGGCCAGCACCTGCTGGACGTCGGCTGTGGTCCGGGCACCATCACCATCGACCTCGCCCGGAGAGTGGCGCCCGGCAACGTGGTGGGCATCGACAACGATCCGGCGCCGCTCGGGGAGGCTCGCGCCCAGGCGCAGCGCCACGGTGTGCACAACATCTCTTTTGCCGTAGCCGACGTGTACAGTCTCGACTTCGCGATGGTTGAACCGTCAATTAATTCAGGCGCCACGTTCGACGTCGTCCATGCCCACCAAGTTCTGCAGCACCTGGCGGAGCCCGTCGCGGCGCTGCGCGAGATGCGCCGGGTGTGCGCGCCAGGCGGGGTCGTCGCCGTCCGGGACGTCGACTGCGCGACGATGACGTGGTACCCGCCGCAGGCTGGCCTGGACCGTTGGATGGACCTGTACCAGCGGATCTCTCGGAGCAACCGAGCTGAGCCCGACGCGGGACGGCGCCTGCTGTCCTGGGCCCGAGCGGCCGGGTTCAGCGAGATCACCAGCTCGGCGACGGCCTGGTGCTTCGCCACGCCGAAGGAACGCGCGTGGTGGGGCGGCCTGTGGGCGGACCGCGTCACCAGCTCCGCGCTTGCCGCGCAAGCCGTGGACCGCAACCTTGCCACCCGCGAAGACCTCGAAGACATGGCGCTCGCGTGGCGCCACTGGACCGAACAGGACGACGGCTGGTTCGCCACCCTGCACGGTGAGGTGGTGTGCCAAGGCTAAACGCGCCAAACCGGCGCCAGCTGTGCTAGACATCGCGGGAGGCCATGGCCACGCGGACCGCCAGGGTCGCCGCGGAGATCGCGAAGAGCGCCGCGGTCACGGCAAGCCAGCGGGACAGGAACGGCTGAGCCGACAGGGTCGACGCCGCGTGGTAAGCGGTCTCGGACACCCGCAGGATCAACGGGGACCACACCAGCAGCAACAATGCGGAGACCATCGCGGGTACCCGCAGGTAGTTCAGCCACCGCACGCCGGCCACGCTGGCCCACGCGGGGTGGCGGCGCAGCAGCAGCACCAGCGCGGCGTCCAGTCCCGCGTAGAGCGGGAAAAGCACCGCGTCGTGGGCGACGGCGCTGCCGAAGAACCACGCGCCGATACCGATCGGGTTGCCGGCCAGCAACCGGATCCCGGCGTAGCCGGCGACGACGAAGCTGGCCAGCAGCGCCAGCAGGTGGGTTCCTTCTCGGCGGGTCACCGCTGTGCCACCGCAGCCGGCTGGAACGTCATGCGGGACACCCACTTGGTGTTGTGCACTCCGGGCAGCGCCGGCACCACCACTCGGGCCGGGAAGCCGTGGTCAGCGGTCAGATCCGCGCCGTTGACCCGCAGCGCGAGCAGGGCATCGGGCGCCCGCACCTGCCCGGCGGACAGCGTCGCCGAGCCAAACCCGCCGCCGCGCTGCAGCGACTCGACGAACGCGGTGGCGTCGGGTGCCGCGCCCACCAAGGCGGCGAGATCGGCCAGCCGTACCCCGGTCCAGGTCTGCACGCCGGTGGACCAGCCCTCCACGCAGGCGATCGGCAGCCGGGCGGTGTGCTGCGGCAAGGCGAGCAGCTGGGCGCGAGACAGCGATCTGGACGCCGCGCCTTTCAGTTCCAGCCGCCAGCTATCAGCAACCGGACCGATCCCCGCCTCGGCGGCGGTCTTGTTTACCTGGAAGTCCGTCGGCCCATTCCCCAGGTTCTGCCCGCGCGGCGCCAGCAGCGCGGTCGACCGGGCCGCTCCACCGATGGCCTGGCCCACACTGAGCCCAAGCAGCGCCAGCGCGCCGGCCGCGACCATGCCCAGCGCGCCCCGCCGCGAGATGGTCGCCGGGGCGGGGTCGGGGGACACCAGGTGATCGGGGTCAGGCGGCTCCGCGATGGTCGCCGAGACCGGCGTGCGCAGCTCGCGGCGCAGGCTGCGGGACCGCAGCGCGGTGCGCATCCGGGGCAGCCGGAACGCCACGTGCACCACGAACGCGGCCATGAACACCCACGCCCCGTAGTAGTGCGCCTGGTAGAAACCGAACGGCCAGGCATAGAAGTACTGGATGTTCATCACACCGGTGACCAGCTCGAACACCGCGCCACCGACGAGCAGCAGCAGCGAGGCGCGCTCCACGAGGTGGGTGAGCGAGCGGGCCGGCGGCCACTCGAACAGTTTGGGCAGCACGGACCACAGCTTGGCCAGCACAACCGGGATGAGCACCAAGCCGAGCGTCACGTGCACACCCTGGTTCACCCAGTACAGCCAGGATGGCCCAGCCGGCCAGCCCGGCAGCCAAGAACCGAGCAGCCCCTTGTCCGGCGTGGTGTCGTTACCGGGCGCCAGGTTGGGGTCGTAGGCGGCGTAGGAAGCCAGGCCGGTGAGGAACATCAACGTGATGCCGGGCAGCAGAACCACGCTGAACACCGCGGTAAACCACGGGCCGCGCAGCGGACTGCGCCAGAAGCCGGCCCGGAACGGGCCGGGCGGGGGACGCTCGGCTGCCCGGCGGGCCCGCTGGCGCAACAAGATCATAAGAACCACGCTAGCTCTCCAGCGGGTAACGAGGGCTTACCGTCCGCTGACGTGGCGCAGCTCGATGAAGCAGCGGCCGGCATGGTAGCGGTCCCCGATCCGCAGCCCGGCCAGAGTAGCGAGCACGGGCAGCGCCGGCAGCTCGGCGACCGCCCAGGGAAACCACGGACCCGCGGCCGCGCCGGCTACCTGGAGCCTGGCGGCCCCCCGCCACAGCCCAGCTCCGGGCTGCCCGGTCTCAACCAGCATGGTGCCGCCGCACCGCAGCAGGGCCGCACAGCGGCGCAGCAGCCGCACCGGGTCGCCACCGATGCCGATGTTGCCGTCCGCCAGCAGCACGTGGTGCCACCGTCCCTCGCCGGGCAGCGTGGCGAAGACGTCGCGGTGCAGCACAGCGGCGCCGCGGGAGTGACATTGCCGGACCGCCAGCGGCGAGCAGTCCACGCCCAGCGCCGGCACGCCACGCCCGGCCAGCTCAGCTACCAGCCGGCCCGGGCCGCAGCCTAAATCCACCGTCGGCCCGGTGCAGCGATCCAGCAGCCAACCGTCCTCGCCATCGGCGGGGGCCAGCCAGCGCCGAGGGGCCACCGGCAGGATCCGTCCATCATCGCCCACGAGCTGGGCCGGCCGGCCGGCCAGGACTGGGTCGAAGACCGTGGTGTGGTCGGCGATCACCGGCGGCCTTCCAGCGCCGCCACAGCGGCGGTGACCGCGGCGGCGAACCGGCCATCGGGCACGGCGGCGGCTACCGCGGCGGCGTCCTCCCAGGTATCCACATCGGACAACTCGGGCAACTCGACCACCCGGGCGCCAGAGATCCGCAGCGCGGCCATCGTCCGCGCCCCGGTGTCCGGCCGCGACGTCGGAATATCCGCGATCAGATCGACCAGCTCGGGCCGTCGCAGGCCCAGAACCCACCAACCACCATCGGTCGCCGGCCCGAGCGCGGCGTCCACGCCGTCTCCGTCGAGCAGGTCGAGACACTGGCTGAGCAGGGCGGCGTCAACCTGCGGGGTGTCCATCCCGATCTGCAATACCGGCCGGTGGCCGACCGCCAGGGCGGTGTCGGCGTACGCGGCGGCGATCCGCTGGCCCAGCGTCGTTCCGCGCTGCGCCAGCACCGTGCTGGCCCGCAACCGCTCAGTCAGCGCGGCGGCGTCGACGGCGTGGGCAAGATTGCCGGTCAGCGCCACCACGGGGGTGACCTCGGGCACCGCCAGCACCGCGTCCAGGGTGTCCAGAAATGCCGCCGCAGCGATCCGGGCGGCCTGGGCGGGGGTGGCCGGCGGGCACAGCCGGGTCTTCACCTCCCCCGGCACCGGTGCCTTGGCCAGCACCAGCAGCGCCGCGCGCGGGCCGCTCAGCACCGCGCCCCAGATTCTTCGCCCAGCAAACCCCCGGCGCCCGCGACAGGCACACACCGCACGACGACCTCCCCCAGCACCACACGATCTCCACATCTTCCCCCACAACCCACCCCCCTAACCCTTACCTATCGGTGACGCTCGCCTTCAGCGGGGTGTTCACCCTGGGAATCCTCCGGCGGAGGGAGGTGGAGGTTGGGGTGGCGCTCGTAGCGTGCTGGTATGGCTCAAACCCCCACCACCCGGCCCCAACCGGACCGCAACCTGGCGCTGGACCTGCTCCGGGTCACCGAGGCCGCCGC
>JBOHFY010000495.1:0-2879 GCA_050699895.1 Pseudonocardiaceae bacterium | reverse complement strand
GCCCAGCCGCGATCGGGGTCGGCGTAGAAGTGGAACTCATCCATCACGACCAGACCGACATCAGTATCCGGCCCGCCGCGCAGCGCCATGTTGGCCAGCACCTCCGCGGTCGCGCAGATGATGGGTGCCTCGGCGTTGACACTGGAGTCACCGGTCAGCATCCCGACCTTCTCGGCCCCGAAAACGTCGCACGCGGCGAAGAACTTCTCCGACACCAGCGCCTTGATCGGCGCGGTGTAGACACTGCGCTCGCCCCGCGCCAGCGCGGTAGCGTGCGCGCCGGTCGCGACCAGGCTCTTACCAGATCCGGTCGGAGTGGCCAGGATCACGTTCGAGCCCGAGACGATTTCGATCAGTGCTTCCTCCTGGGCCGGGTACAAGGCCAAGCCCTGGCCCGAGGCCCAGGCCACAAAGGTGTCGAACAACTCGTCTGGCCCGGAACCGGCGGGCAGCGTCGTGGTGAGCGTCATAGTGAGCACGATCGTGCCCGCGATCCCCCCGGCAGAGCGAGCCGGGGCCGGCCTGGGCCGGCGGGCGCACCGGGCCGCGGCGCGATAACCTGGCCATCGGTCGGGGACAGCGCGGGCCCATGCGGACAAGGACAAGGAGTGACCGCATATCGACACGGGGCAGCTGATTGCCGGCCACTACCGGGTGCTCGACCGGATTGGCATCGGCGGCATGGGCGTCGTCTGGCGGGCCATGGACGAGCGGCTGCAGCGGTTGGTCGCGGTCAAACAGCTGCGGTTGCAGCCTGAGCTGAGCCCCCGAGCGACCGATGAAGCCCGGGCCCGGGCGCTGCGTGAGGCCCGCATCGCCGCGCGGCTGCATCACCCGAACGCCATCGTCGTCTATGACGTGGCCGAGCACGAGGGTGAGCCCTGCCTGGTGATGGAGTACCTGCCCTCCCGGAGCCTTGCCGCGGTACTGGGCGAGCGGGGCCGCCTGCCGGTGCCCGAAGTCGCCTCGATCGGCAGGCAGATCGCGTTGGCGCTGGCCGCCGCGCATGCCGCGCAGATCGTGCACCGAGACGTCAAGCCGGGGAATATTCTGATCACCGACGACGGTACCGCCAAGATCACCGACTTCGGCGTCTCGCGAGCCGTAGGTGACGTCACGGTCACCCAGACCGGGATGGTGGCCGGCACCCCGGCCTATCTCGCTCCGGAGGTGGCCCGCGGGCAGGTCCCGACGCCGGCCTCGGATGTTTTCTCCCTCGGCGCCACGCTGTACGCCGCGCTAGAGGGGCGAGGTCCCTTCGGGGAGAGCGACAACCCGCTCGCGCTGCTGCACGCGGTGGCTAACGGGCGGGTGGAGCCTCCTCGGCACGCTGGCCCGCTGTCAGCGGTGCTAACGGGGCTGCTAGCCACCGACCCAGCGGCGCGTCCCGACATGCACCGCGCCAGTCTGGAACTGGCCGAGGTACGGACCACCCGGCCGGTGCCCACGCTAGCCCCAGATCACAGCTCAACCGCCACGTTGCCGCCGACTCGGGTGACCCAACTCCCGCATCCCGCTGACAGCCCCAAGCTCGCTGGCAGTCTTGTCGCACACCCGAGGCAAGGACGTGGGCGTGCGGGCGTGCTCGTGGGGGCCATCCTCGCGGTGCTTGCGTTCACCGGTGCAGGGGTGCTGCTGTCGAAAGGGTCATCCGGGGCACCGAGCGCGCGCTCTGCCGGGCCAGCGGCCACGTCGGTGCCCGCGGCGGCGCCGGCACGGACGCCGGCACCGGCCGTGACATCCCCACCACCGCAGGTGCAGCGGGTGGACCATGCCCAGCCGATCGGATGGAGTGACGCCGGACAGCTGGTGATTGACTACTACAACGGCCTGGACAACGTGTCATCGGCCTGGCGACTGCTCTCACCCACCGCGCAGGCGGTCTTCGGCGACGAGTCGGCGTTCCGGTCGCATTGGAGCCAGTACTCCTCGGTCAGCGCGCGCGACGCCTTCGGGGTCACAGACAACCCCGACGGCTCGGTGCGGGTGCCGGTCGAGGTCACCTACACCACAGGTGGTACCGCGCAGGTGCTCAAGCGGGCGCTCCGGGTGACCCGGCTGGATGGCCACCTGCTCATCGACTCGGATCCGCGGTGATGTCCGCACCGGCCACTCCCGGGCGTCGGCAGACATAGGTCATGGCCGGCGGCAGGTGCCGCCACATCGTGCGCGTGGGCAGTACCTCGCCGAAGACCCGCCCCAGCTCGCGGCGGAACCCTCGGGCTGCGGGCATCCAGTAGCCCCAGCTGTAGGCGGCGGCGGTGAACACCCCGTCGGTCGCCAGCGCGGCGGCAAAGATCGTCAGGAACTCGCGCTGCTGGCGCGGACTGAACAAGGTCCATGGCAGTACAGAGACGATCACGTCGGCACGGTCCACGCCGTGGTCGGCGAGAATGGTCGCCAGCGTGGCGGCGTCTGCGGTGACCACCCGCACGCCCAGCTCGCGGGATCGCAACCGGTTGGCCAGCTCGGGGTCCTTCTCGACCGCGATCACCACCGCATCGCGGTCCGCCTCCCGGGCGATCGCCGCCGTGACCGCCCCGGCCCCAGCACCGAGCTCCACCACCACCGGGGGGCGCCCAGCTGGGCCCGCTCCGGACACTACGGCGGCCAGCCGCCGGGCCAGCTCGGGCCCGGATGGCAGCAGTGTCCCGACATCGCGGGGAGACCGTATCGCCGCCGCGAGGAAGGTGCTCCAGCCGCCACCCAGCGCGCGCTGGACGGGATCTTGTGGATGCGAGGCGGAATGCGAGGCCATAGGTCACAGTGCACACCACCCGGTGCGCCGCCGCACTACCACCCTCGGAGGTGCACTACGTTGCGAGTCGAATCGACCACGGGAGGGACACCCGATGCCACCGCTGCGCAACGATCGCTAC
>JBOHFY010000494.1:0-2198 GCA_050699895.1 Pseudonocardiaceae bacterium | reverse complement strand
CCCCCGCTGGGCTCCCGGCCGGTGACCAGGTCTGACAGCCTGCGCACGAACAGCCGGCCGTCGGAACCGTTGAGCACCGAGTCCAGCGAGTTCTCCACCCCACCCGAGCCGTAGCGCAGCGAGTAGTATCCGGTGACCGGGGAGTATAGCGGCCCATTGAGATAGGTGCGCAGAAAGCGCAGCTCCCCGCCAGTCTCCACCGAATTGGCCAGCGGCAAGCCACCGGCGATGATCTGGCCGCGCGGGCGGCTGTACTCGTCGAGCAGCACCCGGCGGTTGCGCGAATCGGTGCGGTAGGTGTCGGCGTGGACAACCTGGATATAGGTGGCGTTCAGCAGCAGCAGAACGATCATGCCCATGACGGCCAGCGCGACCCGGCGAAGCGGCGTGTTCACCAGCGCTGCACCCGCTCAGTGCGCGCCTGCGCCAACGCGGCTGTCATCACCATCAGTTCACCGTCCGGCAGTCCACTCCGGGTTCCGAGGGCTTCTCCGGCAGTGGCGTACCGGTGGTTGTGGGTGCGGTGGTCGTGGGTTCGGTGGTTGTGCCTGTGGTGACCGGGGACGGCGCGGCCGACGCTTCGGTGGAGAGGGCTTCGGCGCCGACTCGCGAGCACGGCGGCAGCAGGTCATTGGTGCGCAGCCGGCCGATGATGTCGCGAGCGCCGTCCAACCCGCTCTTGCTGATCATGCCTTGGCGCACGTTGGTCCGGGCGTACGGCCTCAGGCCCCGCAGGAACATCGTCTCGCAGCCGCGCGCGCCGTCCCGGCAGCTGCCCTCGGCCCAGGTGTGCAGCGGCAGGCCGAGGAACTCGCCCTGGACACCGTGGAAGACAGCCACCTCACCGTCACTGGCGGCCCCCACGTAGTACTGACCGAGCACCAGAATCGAGCCGACCGCGATGACAGCGCCGAGCAGCCCGGCGAACACGGCCAGACCGATCACCGTGCGCCGCCGTACGCGACGGCGCAGCCGAGGGTCGAGCGGCACCGGTTCGATCCGGGTGGGGACTGGGCGCGGCAGGGTTGTCGTCGCCGCCCGGGAAGCCGCCGAGTCTGGCTGCGGTTCCTCGACACCGTCGCCCGCCGCCCCGCCGATGATGGGCGCGTCCTCCCCGTACTCGACGTCCACCACGTCGGCCACGATGCAGGTGATGTTGTCCGGTCCGCCGCCTTTGAGAGCCAGCTCGATGAGACGGTTGGCGCAGTCCTTCGGGTCGGGGATCACCAACCCCTCGGCCAGGGTCTCGGCGCTCACCACGCCGGAAAGCCCATCGGAGCACAGCAGGTAACGATCCCCGGCGAAAGCCTCCCGTACCGTGAGCGAAGGCTCCACGTCATGCCCGGTGAGCGCCTTGAGGAGCAGCGAACGCTGCGGGTGATGGCTGGCCTCGTCCTCGGAGATCCGGCCCTCATCAATCAACGACTGGACGAAGGTGTCGTCGTGGGTGATCTGGCTGAACGCGCCCTCGCGCAGGAGGTAGGCGCGGGAGTCGCCGACATGAACCAAACCGATCTTGTTTCCACCGAAGAGCACCGCGGTCAGCGTGGTGCCCATGCCCTCCCGTTCGGGATTCGCGCGGACCAGCTCGCTGATCGCGGCGTTACCCGCGAGGGTGGCCTCGTGCAGCTGATCCAGCAGGTCGTTGCCGGGTTCGTCATCGTCTAGCGGGGCGAAAGCCGCGATGACGGCTTTCGAGGCTATCTCGCCGGCCGCATGGCCACCCATCCCATCGGCCAGCGCCAGCAGGCGCGGACCCGCGTACACCGCGTCCTGGTTGTTCTGCCGGACCAGGCCGCGGTCGCTTCGGGCCGCGTAGCGCAGAACCAGAGTCATGAGCGCAGCTCGATCACCGTCTTGCCGATGCGGATCGGGACCCCGAGAGGAACCCGGGTGGGTCCGGTGACCTTAGCCCGGTCCAGGTAGGTACCGTTGGTGGAGCCCAGATCCTCCAGGAACCAGTCTCCGCCCTGCACGCTGAGGCGGGCATGCCGGGTGGACGCGTAGTCGTCATCGAGCACCAGTGTGGAGTCGTCGGCACGGCCGATGAGGATGGGCCTGCCATCCAGCGAGATGCGCGTGCCCGCCAGTCCGCCCGCGGTCACCACCAGCTGGTGGGGCGTCCGGTTGCGCTCCGCTCGGCCGCCGAGGCGGGACATCGCGGGGCTGGCCCGCAACCCGGACGCCGCGAACAGGTC
>JBOHFY010000493.1:0-8131 GCA_050699895.1 Pseudonocardiaceae bacterium | reverse complement strand
GTGCGGCAGGCGGCGGCCAGCCCTTCTGTTGAGTTCGGGAACCCCAGCGCGGACGGGGTATCCAGGCGCGGGCGGGATCACCCTCAGACAGCGCTTGGCCGCAGATTCCCGACTCACCTATGCGATCTTGAAAAGACCGTGGCTGGCGTGGGTGCGTTTGGTGGTGGGTGATCCTTAATCGGCTCACGGCGGACCTGCTGGCTTCGGGTGCGCAGCGGGTCGCTGAACACGGCATATCCGGCCCCGGAGCGCTGGGCCCCGCTGAAGCCCTCGGCATGGACGTCCTGGAAGCCGGCGCCGCCGAGGCCGGCCTGCGCCGTTTCTGAGGCGATAATCGTGCTGGCGCGGCTACCGATAAGGGCTACGCGGGCGGCGGGCGAGTTTGATCAGTTCGGCGCGCTCAGCACCAGGGTCGCCCCAGGACCCCGGCAAAGTCGCACGAACACCTGTGACCTGCAGCTATGCCCGGCAGCAAGGCGTGCGAGCTGGGTGGTCTCGGGCGTGCCTGTAGATTTCGTGGTTCGTGATCAGCTCTACTGTCGCCGAGTTCGACAACAGGGCTGTTGGGAGGCCGACCGAGCAGCTCCCCTGTCGAACTCGGCGCACTGCGAGCGCCCACGATCGGGACTGTCCCCTCGCTCAGCGATCTATGGGACAGCTACTGTATCTGCCGGTCCTGGGTCGCCTGGCGGTTCATCTGTGCTCACCGGAACGGAACGACTCCGTGACAGCCCGCAACGACCTAGTCGTTCGTCCGAGTTGCGCGTACCGTACCCATCGTCGCCTGAAGTCGACCCGAATTCCGGAGGTGCCACAATGGGATCCGAGAGTGCTAGGCCCGCCCCCCCGTTCTAGGCAATCTGACCGGAGTTCTTTTTCGCGTCAAGATCAGATTCAAGGCGCGTCGAATTGCGTCTCTCCAGACTTGAAAAGTGCCTCGCCAAATTCATCGTCGCCCGAGACCCAAGGTGAAGCGTGGAGATCTTCTGGATCGCGTCTTCGCGGCCGTCCGGAGAGAGCGCACCCCCGCATTCGGACGAGCGCGGGTGGTTTGTCGTGCAGCGCCGCATGTCATGCAGCCCGGCGGGACGTGTGGGCTGGGATTTTCCCAGGTTTGCGTCGGCAGGTGAATCTGGCGCCGGGGAGACCTCGCTGGATGCATTCGATAATTGGGTTGCCAAGCAACTCGTCGAGCCCGCCTGGGAACGATCTACTGAGGTCTGGGTCACGCCGGTGTGCGAGAGGTTGGCGTCCGTTGCCGATCAATTGGACGATTTTGAGGAGAAATGCCAAGAACTAATCCTTGGGGAACCAGTTCGATATGCTGGTCTGCTTACTGGTCTTGAGCCGGCATCGGGCGAATTGTTCGCCGGTATCGCAAGTGAATTTGAGCTGCCGAGTGCCGAATGGATCAAGGTTGCTAAGCGGCTTGTTCAGTTTAGCGGTATCGTGGCGGGTGTGGCGTCGGGCCAGCCCGTGCTGGTCAACGCCTGCGTCACATCATTGGTCCATGATCTTATCCTCGAGTGCGTGTCTACCGGGATCAAGACGTGCCTCAGCGACATGATGAAGAAGGAGCCCTTGATCCCAACCGGCGCCCGCGAGATCCTGCCGCCTGTTCATCGCGGGGTCAGTGGTTCGAGTCCAGTTCGGGGAGCCGAGGTGGTCGAGAAGCTCGGACTCCACCGAGGCGCTGCCGGATGGCTGCGGGTGATGGTCTGGGTACGCTGTGCGCGATATTCGCGGTGGCGGGGTGGGGGGCTCTGGGTGAGCGGTGGCGAGCGGGGCGTGCACAACCGGATGGACGGCCGTGCCGAGATCTCGTTGCAGGCTCGCGATGTCCATGGTGGGGTGCATTTTCACGGCCAGCGGCACACCCTGCCTGCGCCGCGTCAGGTTCCGGCTCCGACCAGGAATTTCACCAATCAGGTGCGCGTGTTGGCCGCGGCGGATCAGGCGCTCGCCGCCGCAGCCGAGGACGGGCCGAGCATTGTGGTGTTCCGCGGAACCCCGGGCGTAGGTAAGCGGGAGACCGCGCGGTTCTGGCTGCACAGGCACGCTGAGCGGTTCCCGGACGGCCATTTTCATGCCGATCTCGGCGCCAGTGTCGAAGCAGACGGGCTGGAGAGCACGACGCTGCGGGAGTTCCTGCTGGCGGTCGGTCACGATCCCCAGGTGATCCCGGACAGTGCCGAGGGCCGCGCGGCGTGGTTCCGGAGCTGGTCGTCAGGCAAGCGGGTAGCGGTGTCAGTGGACAACGCGCTCACACCCCGTCAGGTCAGGATGCTCGCCCCTGGCCCGGGGCACTCGGTCATGGTGGTGACCGAGGCCGGCCAGCTGGCGTCACTGGGGGTGAGCAGCGCGGTCACTTTCATCGATCTGGAACCGTTGGAGGAGCCGGCCGCGCGGGAACTGTTCGGCCGGTTGATCGGCGAGGATCGCCTCACGGCGGAACCGGACGCCGTCGCGGCGGTGGTGCGGATTTGCGCCGGCCTGCCGATCGCGCTGTCCGTGGTCGGCGCGTTGCTCGGTGCCTTTCCGTCACGGCGGGTGTCCCGCGTGGTCGCCGAGCTTGACGACGAGAAACGCCGGCTGCGGGCGATGTCGCGCGACGTCGAGCTGTCGGTGACGGCGGTGTTCAACACGGCCTATCAGCGACTGTCCGCCGTCGGGCAGCGGTGTTATCGAGTAATGGGCCTGCATCCGGGCGAGGGTGATGTCGGGATTGATGTGCTGGTGGCGGCACTGGAGCTGTCGGAATACGACGTCCGCGACGCGGTGGACGAGCTGGTGGCCGCAGGACTCGTCCAAGAGGTCAGCAACGACCGTTACCTGCTGCACTCCTTGGTGCGATTGCACGCGACCGGGCTCGCCGAGTCGACTGACCCCGCTGGGGACCGGGATCACGCTCTGACGCGCATGCTCGACTTCTACCGCCGAGGCGCGCTGAGCGCCGGGCATGCGGTCATGCCCCATCGCGGCTGGCGTGAGCTGCTGTTCCCCGGCCTCACAGCGGGGGATCAGGTGGCGTCCCGGGAACCGTGGGGTTGGCTGGAGACCGAGCGCAGGAACCTCTCGGCCGCGGTGCGCAGCGCCTACCAGCACGGCGAGCTGGAACAGGTGTGCCAGCTGTGCGTGATGCTCTGGCCGTTGCACGAGCGCGGCAAACACTTCGAGGACCTCATCCGCACCAATGAGCTGGGGCTGGATGCCGCCCGGAAACTGGGCGACACGGGGTTGGAGGCGCTGCTGGGCACCCAGCTCGGATTCCCCTACCTGCATCAGGGAGATGCGCGGCGCGCCTACGAGGCCTTCTCAGCGGCCCTGGAGCCGGCCTGTGCGTCTGGACACCGCGAGTTGGAAGCGACCGCGTTAGAATCCATGGGACTGGCAAGAATGGCGCAGGGGATGCCCGAGGAGTCAATCACCCTGCTGCGCCGGAACCTCGCGCTTGCGGTGGAGATCGGCTTTCCCCGTCGCACCGCGCTTGCGCGGCTGCATCTGGCGAAGGTGGAGAGTCCCGATGTCGCGCTGCGGTTGCTGCGGGACGCCGAGAATGGCTTCCGGAGCTTGGATCCTCCCGATACCTACAATGCCGCGAAGGTGGCGTTATGGCAGGGCAGGAAATTGACCGAGCTGCACCGGTTTGATGATGCCGAGCGCCACCTGGAGCAGGCGCTGGCCGTCATGACCGAGCATCGCAAGCCTTGTGACCGGGTGCACGTCCTGGAGGCCATCGGCGATCTCGCTGGGACCAGGGAGCGCTTCGGTACGGCACGGGAACGTCACGGCGAAGCCCTCGCGATCGCCGAATCGTATGGTTTCGGCCATGATGCCGAGCGTCTTCGCGGGAAGCTCAGGAGGTCGTGACGTCCATGGTCCCCTGGGTTGCGCCAAGCTGAACGCGAACTCGTCCCGACAACGCGTTGAGCTCGTGTCCCTCGGTCAGCCAGGCGTGCAGGATCGACGCGCACACCCGGCCGTCGAGAGCTACCTTGCGAAACCGGGCCGACCGGCCGTCCCGGAGCACGACGACCCAGTCGTGCGCGTCCTGCGGTGCGGTCGCGAGCAGGCACCCCGGCATGGCGGCGAGCGTGGGCAGCGCGTCGGCGGGCTGGGGGAGGACCACGATGTCGGCGAGCTCGAGCCATCGGCGGTACGGCTCGGCGGTGTCCACCACTAGGTGAGCCTGATGCGGGATCGGCCCCGCCGCTCTGAGCAGGTCTGCGGGGTAGCGCACGATCTCGGCATGGACGTCGCCCTCAGTAACATGGGTCAGCTGGACGTGCACAAGGTGCGATCCGAGCACGCACCCGGTATCCGGTGGCACTGTGTTCGATGGCATTGGGACCGCCACCACGTCGGCCGGCGTGGCTGGCTCGCTGAGATCGAGCATCCGGTACAGCGCGCGGCGCAGCAGCCGTGCGGACTCGCCGGGCGCGGAGGTGGCCAGCGCGGTGATTGAATCGAGCTGGGCACGATCGTGCGTGGTGATCGCGCGGGCTACCTGGCCGGCGAGGTCGCCCGTGCTGTCCAGCCGAGGCGCGGCGGTGAGCAGCCGTCCGACCGGGGAGCGCGGGTCGACCGCATCCTCCGGGGCGCTCGCTAGCAGCACCGGGTGGCCGAGCGCGGCCCCGTAGAACGTGACTGAGCCGTGGTCACCGATCACCAGATCAGCGGCGACGAGCGCGGCTCGCCACCCTTCCTCGGGCGGCAACACGACCACGCCCGCTCGGCCGCAGTCAGCGAGCCACATTCGCACCTGCCATGGCGAGTGCCAGGACCAGATGTTGGGATGCAACGCGAGCACGACGCGGTACTCATCGACCGGCAGGCTGGCCGTGAGCCGAGGCACGAGATCCCGGTGTCGCCCGAACAGTGACGAGGCGCCCCACGTGGAGGACACCACCACCAGGCGCTGCCCCGCATGAGCTCCCAGCGCGCGCCGGTAACTCGCGCGCAACGGGTGGCTGGCCAGCATCCGGTCGAAACAGGGATCACCCGCCATGATCACCACGTCAGCGGCTTGTGGGCAGGCCCGGACCAGCCTGGCGAGTTGCTCGGGATGGGAAAGTACCACCGCTGAGGGAATCAGTTCGCCGCCGTCGAGCAACCACTCAGCGGAGAGCCCAAACACGGTTCCCCGGTTCCCCGGTTCCCCGGTTCCCCGGTTCCCCGTACTTATTGTATCCCATTCCGTGTGGCAACACAATCAATGGTGACCGCAGTTCTTTCAGTTTTCCGCCGTAGCTGGCGGCGATAGCGAGATCGATGTCATGGTCTGGCACCCGATTCCAGGGAATCGGTGCGGCTCCGCTGTCAGCCAGGAAGTCTTCTGTTCCGGTGGTAAACGCGGAGGAGCCGATGACGCTGAAGATAACCTGGATCCGCTGATCTGTGGCCACCAGTGGCAGGACGTCGAGCAGGCGGGTGGCCGCGGTGACATTGTGCACCACCGCGAGGACGGTGCGCTCGACGCCGACAGTGCGCCATGGAAGGGGCGTCAGAAACTCACTCCACCCTTGATGTCACGGGCTTGGAGGACCTTTCCGCTGACGGTTCCAGAAATCTGGTTCGCGACGCCGCTGGACACGAAAATAAGCTCGGGCATGCACTCTCCTGACCTCGCTCGGGGGACTGTCGGGGCCACTGTAGCTCAGCGACGGCGGGTTCTGGTGATGAGCCAGGTACCGCCGATGGTCAGTAGGGCGAACAGCGCCAGCCCCGCGCCGAGGAGGGCGAGGAGCCAGATCCGGTCGCGCAGAGCCAGGGTGCCGTTCAGAGTGATCTGGAGTGATCCGACCGCGAAGGCGATAGCGGCGGTGAAGATCGCGACGAGCTCGACGGCCCGGATGGCTGAGGATTGCATGGTCTGCCGCAGCTCGGCGTTGGCGGATTCCTGTCGTTCCCATCGGCGCTGTTGCTCAGCGGTCCATATCGCTCGGAGGCGTCCTTCTTGAATGGCGTCGCGCTTGGTCAAGTACTGTTCTTGGAGCAGTTTGTGACTCCCTCGGCCGCCGATCGCGGGAAGCAGCCGCAGTGCGGTGTCGATGCTGGTGAGCGCGGCATCGTGCTGGTCACACATGTGCTGGCCGGTGGCGAGCCGGAAATGAAAGAGGCCATCCTGAGGGTAGCCGGTGACGGCCTCTTCGGCGTGTGTTCGGAGTAGCCGCCCTTGGCCGTCGAACGGTGCGGCGGCCGACAGGGCGTTGAGGCAGATGTCCACGACGTGGCGAGAGCGCTGCGGTGCGTTCCAGGCCCGATTGAGCTGGGTGGCGGCGTGCTCGACAGTGATCGCTCGGCTACCGAACGACGCGAACGCCTGCAACGCGACGAAGAGGGGATCCTCGCGGTGCCTGCCCGCCGCCAGCGCGAGTAAGGAGGATTCCAGGAAAAGATGGAGCTCGTCGAACCAGAAGTTCGATCGTAACTTGCCCGCGTGATAGAGCGTGGCGAAGAACGCGATGTCACCCGCCGTGTCGTCGCCGCTCACGATCCGTTCGGTGGCGTCGGCGAGCTCACCGCGGGACTCGATACTATCCCGGGTGATGAAGCCGTAGCCGAGAGACCATTTTTGCCCGATCTCGCCCCGGGAATCCGTCGCGACATGGGTCACCAACCAGCGAGCGCACTGCGCCGCGGTGATGGTGGTCGGGCGATCGAGGAAACGCAACCGCCAGTACCGGTCCGCGCAGATCAGATAGGGATCCGCCGCAAAATCCGCTGACCTGACATCGAACGGCGGCTCCACCTCTTCTTTTATCAGGTCCTCCGCTACCTGCTCGCAGAGACGATCCAGCTCGCGGGAATCGGACGCCACCGCCCGGCCCAACGCCGCGGAGATCGACGTGCCGTCCATGGGCCCCCTCGCGCTCGTGTTGGTGCCGCCTGGCTACCACACCGAATGATGACCAGCGTGGTGCACACTGCACTCATGCGGGCGGACGTGATCACTGCGGTCCACGCCGCCTACGCCGGGTTCCTGCCGTTGGCCTGGGCATCGTTGCGGGCACAGAGTTATCGAGACTGGACCTGGCTTGTCCAGGTCGACGGTCCGGAGGCCGAGGTCCTGGACGCGTTGTCCCGATGCGGCGCCGCCCGGGAGCCCCGGGTACGCGTGGCGGCCAACGGAACCCGCGAAGGTCCCGCTACCACCCGCAACGTCGCGCTCGGCGGGGCGAGCGCACCCTTGGTGCACAGCCTCGACGCGGACGATGAACTCGAACCGGATGCGCTCGCGCTGCTCGTTGCGGCGTTACAGGTCCACCCAGCGGCAGGATTCGCGGTGGGCCACGTCCGTGACCTGCTCGTCACCGGCGAACTACGAGAACACCTATTGCCCGTGCCCTCGGGCGTGTTGCCCCGAGGCGTTCTGCTCGCCGAGTGGGTGACCAACCTGGGCGAGTACCGGCTGCCGGTGCACCCCGCCGGCGTACTGTGGCGGCGCTCACTGTTGCTGTCAGTGGGAGCGTGGTCCGCCCTGAGCGGCATGGAGGACACCGGCTTGCTGATGGCCGCCTCGGCAACCTCGGCGGGTGTGCTCCTTGAGGTGCCCACCCTGCGGTATCGCAAACACCCAGGCCAGCGGTCGGCGCGGGAGTCACAATTCAGCGGGGGGGGGGCTCAAGTTGCGCTTGTGCGCCAGCGTGCGGCGATTCTCCTGCGCCGCTGCGGCTGAGATCTTCTCCAGGCGCCAGCCGGCTACGATGCCCCGGTGAGCGCCAGGCACGCCGCCGGAGTCGACGCCGACGCGGTGCCGCTCGCCCGGGTGATGGCACTGGTGCTGATCGGATTGGGGTCACTGGGCGTGGGGTGGCTGCTGTGGCCACACGTCGGTATTGCCCGCGCCGCCCGCGCCACCGTGGTGCAGTCGGTGCTGTGCGGCCCGTCCGACGCCCGAGACGTGGTGCGCGTCACGCTGCCTGGCCATCGAGAGGTACCGGCCCGGCTGGATGGCTGCGGTCACCGGCTGGGTGAGGTGCTCGCCGTCGAGGTGCCCGACCCGCTGGCCGAGGGCGAGCTGGTAGCGCGCCTGCCGGGGACCGGGGCGCCCACCCCGACGGTGGGCGGGCGGTGCTTGGGCGCTGCCGGGGTCGCGGTCGCCGGCGGCGCCGGCGCGTTGCTGGCGTGG
>JBOHFY010000492.1:0-4515 GCA_050699895.1 Pseudonocardiaceae bacterium | reverse complement strand
TGGTGGTCGATGGCTCATCCGTCCACAAAGCCAACATCGTCAAAGAGTATGTCGCCAGCACGGAGGGAAAATTGGAGCTGTTCTTCCTTCCGCCCTATTCTCCTGAGCTGAACCCGGACGAATGGGTCAACAAAGATGAACATCGCCATCGGTGGCGTCTACGCGCTGGCCACCCTGCTAGGCTTCATGGGTTACCTCTCGTTGCTGTCCATCCCCAGCGGGGCGGCCGGGGACAACTGGCTACACCTGGTGAGCGCTCTGGCGCCACTAGTATTTGGTAGTGGCCTGCTCAGGGCGATCGTCAAGCCGCTACGGCGTAGGCGTAGGCGTAGGCGGCGAGACTCTTGGGTCGTGTGTGGCCACACAGCGGTCGCGTGGCTGCCTAAGCCCGCGTCGAACGGGGTTAGAAGTTGATCGAAGCGGCCGGCTCTGCGGCAGTGGTGCGTAGGGGCTATGGTTATTGGGCCGTGCTTAGTCCGCGTTCCACTGTCACCAGGGGCCACGGGTTATGCCGGCGCAAGGGCCGACCCCACCGAGGCGGCCACACCCTGCTGGAACCACACCCAGCGCGCGGACCAGGCGATCGGGCATGTGTTCTTCGGCGCCAGGGCTGCGCCCCTCCCGTTGGAAGGCTCATGATCACTCGCGTCCAGAACGTCGCCCAGAACTCCATCGCCCAGAACTTCATGGGGGGGCTAAGCGGAGCGGCGCTGTCCGCGGTCCGGGTTGTCGTGTCGTTTCTGTTCATCTGCCACGGTGCCCTGATCCTCTTCGGCGCGTTTGGTGGTGTTGACAGCCACGGGACAGCGGCGCCGGTCGGATCGTGGCCCTTCTGGTGGGCAGGTGTGATTCATCTGGTCGGTGGCGGGCTCGTCCTCCTCGGCCTGTTGACGAGGCCGACGGCGTTGCTGTGCTCGGGTGCGATGGCCTTCGCTTACTTCACGGTGCATCAGCCGCTGGGGTTGCTTCCCCTGCAGAACGATGGTGAGTCGGCTGCGCTGTACTGCTGGATCTTCCTGTTGATCGCGGTACTGGGCCCAGGCCCATTCGCCCTGGACACGGTGCTCCGGCGGCGGCGACCTGGGCTGAAGCTGAGGGGGTAACCCACAGCCTGGCACCGCCCCCCACCACGACCCCGAGGACCGCTCACCTGGGTGCACTTACCCCAGGCGGGCGCACTGCCGCGCGGGGCGGCCACCCTGGCTCGGGCCTCGCCGAGCGGCCCCGCCATCGGTCCTTGGCCATTCCCGCTGAGCGGCGTCTCTCGGGCGTCCCGAAGAAGAAACGGGAAACGGTGTGGAAGCCTATGACCGCAGGGGGATTCTTTGCCAGGATCGGAGGCGAATTTCCGGCGAGCGCCGGCCCTGGGACGGCGATGAATATGGCGGAGGCCATACGGTGACCAGCGAATATGCGGTGATGGCCACTCCCGGTAAGTCAGGGCGGCGCGTACTGGGCCGTGTGAGTGATTCGCTTTTCTCGCGAGTGTGTGAGGTGGGGGTGACCGAGCAGTGCGTGTCGTTCGGGCCGGAGCTCCGGAGATTGCGGGTCGCGGCTGACCTGTCTCTCACTCAATTGGCCGGATTGCTGCACTACAGCAGCGAACCGGCGGAGCGCCCCGAGTCGAATGGTAACCTGGGGCCCGACGTGGAGCTGCCCTCACGGGAGGAACCCTAGGGTGCTAGGCGGTTCTGCACGGTCCCGCCGATCACACCCCAGAATGCCGATCGGGCATCGCGCCGACTCACCTCGTCGTCTTTCAGTGATCGCTTCAGTGCTTCCTCCACCGGCGTGAGGAGTTCGATATCCATGGGACGGGGGATGAGCGGCCGCTTAACGAGCAGGTTCGCGATTCCCGCCTCGGTTGCCGCACGCAGCCACTCTCGCGCTAAGGCTGCGGCGGCCCCGGAGGCCGAGATTCCGGGCACTGACTTGTCCGGTGCCAGGCCGTGAGGATTTTCGGCGCGTCCAGCCGCGACAGGTGAGCGTGGTGTGAACATCGGTTCCAGTTGCGGCTTACTGAGAACGGCGAGGTGGTCCGTAGTCCTGCGCCGCCCGTACTCCCTCGCGGAGGTCTTCGTCGCCACTAAGCAGCACCGCATCGCTGATGGCCCGGTGCTGAGCGAGCGTGATGAGATCACGGTAGTCAGGCAACTGAGTCGTCTCCAGGGCCACCTTGTGGAGCAGTTCCACGGCGAGGGACGGCTGGAGCGCCGAGCGTGCGCGGGCAGGGGTGCGGCAGCACAGCTTGCCACCCTCGGCGTAGAGATAATCGGCATCGACCAAGACCGCGCAGCGATCCACCCACCCTCCACGAACACGAAAAAGGGGCCACCCGAAGACGGCCCCGGCCACTCAGCGGAGTGGCCATGCAGACTGCGTATGTAACGCCTGCTCAGTATGGCGAGGGTAGCTGACGTTCGTCAAACCCAGACAAGCGCTACGGCCCGGACACTACCCGCAGGCGCTCACCCATCAAGTTCGCCTCCAGAACGTGGTGTGGGGCGGGCGGCTAGCTCGGCGAGTACGGCGTCGCTGAAGGGGGGCCAGGCGTCGCGGGACCAGGGGCCGAAGTCGCGGTCGGTGAGCGCGATACAGGCCGCGCCGGCTGCCGGGTCCACCCACAGGAATGTGCCGGAGCTCCCGAAGTGCCCGAAGGTCGCCGGGGAGTTCCGGCTACCCGTCCAGTGTGGACTCTTGTGGTTTCGCAGCTCGAAGCCCAGCCCCCAGTCGTTGGGGCGCTGCATGCCCAAGCCGGGGAGCACCCCGTCCAGTCCCGGGTAGGCCACCACCTGGGTCGCCTCGGCCAGGATCTGCGGGGCCAGCAGCGTCGGTGCCTGCAGTTCCGCGGCGAACCGGGCCAGGTCCGCGCAGGTGGACACCGCTCCGGCGGCGGCGGAGCCCGCCAGCCGTGACGAGGTCATCCCCAGTGGCTGGAACACCCCTTCGGCCAGGTAATCCGCGAAGCGGATGCCGCAGGATGACGCCACCGCGTCGGCCAGGACCACGAACCCGGCGTTGCAGTAGATCCGCTTGGTCCCCGGAGGCGCCGAGACCTGTTGCGGGTCGAACGCCAGCCCGGAGGCGTGCGCGAGGAGATGGCGCACCGTGGCGCCCGGCGGCCCAGCCGGCTGGTGCCAGTCCAGCGCGCCCTCCTGCACCGCCAGCAGCACCGCGTAGGCGGAGAGCAGCTTGGTCACTGAGGCGAGCCGGAACGGTTGGTCCTGCGGGCCGTGGCTGCCCACCACGGTACCGGAGGCCGCCACCACCGCGACGGCCACCATGCCGACCGGCCACTGCTCCACGGTGCGCGGACTGTCCATGATCGGCAAAGGTACCGTCAACTCGTGACGTCGTCTGGTGGGAGGTAAGTAGCGTGCACTCTGATCGGTTGCTCCTCGGGCCTGGACCCTCGAATCCTTACCCGGAGGCCATGGCGGCGTTGACCCGGCCGGTGCTCGGACACCTGGACCCCGAGTTCCTCGCCCTGGTGGCCGACACCGCGCAACGGCTACGGACCGTCTTCGGCACCCGCAACCGCCTCACTCTCCCGGTCAGTGGCACCGGGTCAGCGGGGATGGAGGCCTGCCTGGCCAGCCTGCTTGAGCCGGATGAGCTGGCCATCGTCGGAGTGAACGGCTACTTCGGCGAGCGATTGTGCGAGGTGGCTCGCCGGGTGGGCGCGCGGGTGCAGGCCGTGCACGCCCCGTGGGGGCGGGCCCTGGATCCCGAGGCGCTGCTCGACGCCCAGCGCCAGGCGCCGCGAGCCCGGCTCGTCGCGGTGGTGCACGCCGAGACCTCCACCGGGGTGCGCAACGAGATCGCCCCGCTGGCGGCGTTGCGGGACACTGGCACGCTGCTGCTCCTCGACACCGTCACCTCACTGGGTGGGATCCCGGTCGAGGTGGACGCCTGGGGCGTCGACGCCTGTTACTCGGCGACCCAGAAGTGCCTGGGCGCGCCGTCGGGAATCGCGCCGGTGACGCTGTCCGACCGGGCGGTGCGGCGGATCCAGGACCGGGAGCGGCCGGTGTGCTCGTTCTACCAGGACCTGAGCCTGCTGGACGCCTACTACCAGGGCGATCCCCCGCGCTACCACCACACCGCGAGCTCCACGCTGATCTCCTCGGTGCACGCGGGGCTGGGGCGGCTGCTGGAGGAGGGCCTGCCGGCGGTGTGGGAGCGGCACGCCCGGGTGGGCGAGCGGCTCCAGGCGGCGCTGCCCGAGCACGGTTTCGAGGTCTTCGCCGAGCAGGGCTACCGGTTACCCCAGCTCACCGCCGCCCGGCTCCCGGCCGGCGTGGCGGACGTCGCCGCCCGCACAGCGTTGCGCGAACACTTCGGCATCGAAGTAGGCGGCGGTCTAGGCCCCCTAACCGGCACCGGCTGGCGAATCGGCCTCATGGGCCACAACGCCCGCAACCGCCCCCTCACCACCTTCCTCTCCGCACTCCACTCCCTGGTCTGAAGCCGCGTTCAGCGGGCTCAGCGGGGTAAACCAGGGGTCACTAACCC
>JBOHFY010000491.1:0-10788 GCA_050699895.1 Pseudonocardiaceae bacterium | reverse complement strand
GCATGTGACCTCCGCCGCGCCAGGGGAGCATGATGGCTGCTGTGTACGAAGGAGTCGTCCAGGACCTTATTGATGAGTTGGGGCGGCTGCCCGGCGTTGGGCCTAAGAGTGCGCAGCGGATGGCGTTCTACCTGCTGGCCGCCGATCCGGCTGACGTGACCAGGTTGCAGGAGGCACTGCAGCGAGTCAAAGACGGGGTGGTCTTCTGCGCTGTCTGCGGGACGGTTTCCGAGAAACAGACGTGCCGGATCTGCTCTGATCCGCGTCGCGATCCGCGGCTGGTCTGTGTGGTCGAGGAGCCTAAGGACGTGCTCGCGGTGGAGCGCACTCGTGAATTCACCGGGCGTTACCACGTATTGGGCGGGGCACTCAATCCCTTGTCGGGCGTTGGCCCCGACCAGCTGCGGATCCGGGAGCTGCTCATCCGGATTGGTTCTGACGAGATCACTGAAGTGATCATCGCGACAGACCCGAACACCGAAGGCGAGGCCACCTCCACCTACCTAGCGCGAATGCTGCGGGACTTTCCGGGCCTGTCGGTGACCAGGCTCGCCTCTGGCCTACCGATGGGCGGGGACTTGGAGTTCGCCGACGAGCTCACCCTCGGCCGCGCGCTGTCCGGTCGCCGCGCGGTCTGATTTTGATTCTGACTGATGTCTGATATCTGACTTCAGGGCTAGCGCAAAGCACGATTCACGGCCGAAACTACCGCGTTGAGCGAGGCGGTGACGATGGACCCGGAGACGCCGACGCCCCACAGAGCCTGCTCGTTGACGGTGCACTCGACATATGCCGCCGCCGCGGCGTTATCGCCGGTTGACATCGCGTGCTCGAAGTAGTCGAGTACCCGGACGTCGAAGCCCAGCGCGGCCAGGGCATCCACGAAGGCCGCGATCGGGCCGTTGCCCGACCCGCTGATCTGGTGTTTCTCGCCCTCTACCAGCACGGTGGCGCAGATCTCGTCATGGCCCTCGCCATCGTCGGACAATCGGTGCCGCAGCACCCGCAGGGGGGTCCGCCGGTCCAGGTAGTGCTTCGCGAAGATGTCCCGGATCTGTTGCGGAGAGACCTCGCCACCGTCGGTATCGGTGTGCTGCTGGATGATCCGGGAGAACTCGATCTGTAGCCCGCGCGGCAGATCCAACTGGTGTTCGGCCTTCATCACATAGGCGACACCACCCTTGCCCGACTGCGAGTTCACCCGGATCACGGCCTCGTAGGTGCGCCCGACGTCCTTGGGGTCGATGGGTAGGTACGGCACTTCCCAGGGGTGTTCGTGCACGTCGACGCCGGCTCGCGCGGCGTCGACGCGCATCGCCCGCAGTCCCTTGTTGATGGCGTCCTGATGACTGCCGGAAAACGCGGTGTAGACCAGGTCGCCACCGTAGGGATGACGCTCAGACACCGGCAGCTGGTTGCAGTACTCCACCGCGCGGCGAATCTCGTCGATGTCGGAAAAATTGATCTGGGGATCGATACCCTGGCTGAACAGGTTCATTCCCAGCGTCACCAGGCACACATTCCCGGTGCGCTCCCCATTGCCGAACAGGCAGCCCTCAATGCGCTGCGCGCCAGCCTGATAGCCCAGCTCAGCGGCGGCCGTCGCGGTTCCGCGATCATTGTGCGGATGCAGTGAGAGGATCACCGCGCTGCGCCTTTCCAGGTTGCGGTGCATCCACTCGATGGAGTCGGCGTAGATGTTGGGGGTGGCCATCTCAACGGTGGCCGGCAGGTTCAGGATCACCGGCGCGTCCGGGGTGGGTTGCCAGATCTCGGTGACCGCGTTGCATACCTCCGCGGCGTAACTCAGCTCGGTGCCGGTGTAGGACTCTGGCGAGTATTGGAACCGGAAGTCGGTGTCGGAGTACTTCCCCGCGTACTCCACGAGAATCTCGGCCGCGGCTGTGGCGATCTTTTTGATCCCCTCGCGTTCCTCCCTGAAGACCACCCGGCGCTGCAGGATCGACGTCGAGTTGTAAATGTGCACAATCGCCTTATGCGCGCCTTGCAGGGCCTCGAAGGTGCGCTCGATCAGCTCGGGCCGGCACTGTGACAGCACTTGGATGCGCACGTCCTCGGGCACCGCGTCTTCGGTGATGATCTCACGGACGAAGTCGAAATCGGTCTGGCTCGCGGACGGGAACCCGACCTCGATCTCTTTATAGCCCATCCGCACCAGCAGCTCGAACATGCATCGCTTACGGATTGGGCTCATCGGATCGATCAGGGCCTGGTTACCGTCTCGCAGGTCCACCGCGCACCACAGCGGTGCCCGGCTGATCGTGACGTCGGGCCAGGTGCGGTCTGGGAGGGATACCGGCTCCACGGTCTGGGCAAAGGGCCGGTAGCGGTGCACGGGCATCGCGCTGCGCCGCTGGAGGTTCCAGGAATCCTGATCATGGGGAGTCATCATTGCCGCTTCTGCGCTCTCTCTCAGCCGGGTAACCGGAAAAATCCGACCGGCGGATGCGCGCGGGCAATTCCGTGACGGGGGGCCGGTCGTTGTCAAACCCCGTCGCGGCAGGGAAGCAGGAGGGCGCGTGCCACGCCGCCACGGTAGCCGGGGCCACCCGGAGGTGCGCAACTGTCGTCCCGGATGCTGGGAGGGCGCCAGGGGTGTCGCCCGTGGCAGACTCACGGTCATGAGCTCCAGCCGTACGTCGGTCCGCGGGAGGCGAGTCAGGATCGTTGCCGCCTTGGCGGGCGTGATCCGGATCGTGGGCGGACTCGTTGTTCTGATCTTGTTGGCGCATGTGGCGCTCACGTTAGGTGGCGCGAACCCGGCCAACAGCATCACCAGGTTCGTGGCGTACTGGGCGGACCGTCTCCAGCTGGGCTTCCGCGGCCTGTTCGTCCCGACCGACGCCAGGGCGCGCATCCTGGTCGACTTCGGGCTCGCCGCGGTCTTCTGGTTTGTGGTGAGTTGGGTACTGGTGCGTCTGGTGCGACGTCTCGCCTGACTCGGTCTGGCGCCGTGCGCCAGGCGGCCCCGTGGTGTCCATCGCGGGGGTGTCCATCGCGCTCGCATCCGGCCGGTTGCCGGCTGTGTTCCGGGTCTGAGACGCGCATTCTGATGACAATTTCGAGTGAACGATCCAATATTCACTCCTTGGAGTGATGTGCTAACTTAATGTAGTTATTGATCTAAAATGGGGCCCAAACCCGGCATATTACCGTCGAGTTACCTGAAAAATTATAACGTTAAGTAACTGCCCGCAGGGGGGCGTATGGTGGGCCAACAGCGACATTTCTAGCCTCCGGGACCCGGGTCGCGCGCCGTGACCGTACCTGTTCTTTCAGTCATCTGGGCAGGTCAGCAGTGGTGTGCTGATCGCCATCTCGGCGGTGGGAACCGCGTCAGGGCGGTCGCGGGAGGCTGCAACGGACGCCCTCGCCGGGCTTGAGCGGGTCTGGAGGCGGAAGGCGCCACTACACTCCGTCCGCACGGTCACCCACTTGCTTTCTTGGTCGACTTCCTCCAAGCTGCCGCGTATCTGACGGGAGCAGCTGCCCCGGGGAGGCGTGTTGAGAAAGGAGGCCGTCCCAGCGGCGTCGGCCGTTGCGGCGACACTCGTGTGCACCCGCCGTGACTCCCCGCCCAGCACGCTTCCCTGCACGAAAAATCCTGCACTAAGGAAGCGGTGGTGGAGTTGGCTAGAACGGATGCTCGATCCGGTGGATCCGGTGGAGCAGGACTGTTCAATGTTATCAGTGTCGTGATCCTCGTTGTCGGCGTCTTGGTCATCGGCATAGCGGCTGCGCTGCTCGCCCGGACCCTGGCTGCGGCGCAGAGCATCGACAAGAAGGCGCAGACTATCTCTGGAAACGCCGGCAGGATCGACGTCGCAACCAATCCGGTTATCGATTTGAACCGGACCAATGAGCTTGCCTCTTCGATCTTGCAGAGCGCGAAGCCGCTGCAGAACCTGCTCAACACGACCGACGCCACCGCTCGCGATATTGACGGCGTGGCCAAGTCGATCAACGGCACGGCCGGGACGATCAACGGCACGGCGACCACGATCAACGGCAGCGCCAAAGACATCAACACCAATGCCGGGACGATCAACGGCACCGCCTTCGCGATCAACAGCACCGCGAAGGGCATCAACAGCCGGGTCGCGGCCATCCTTGATGTCGCGCAGCGCATCGACGTTGATGTGGCGAATGCCAATGACGCCCTGTCCAGGACGGTCCTTATCGCCAAGAACATCAAGATTGACACCGGCAACATCGTCAACCAGGCGATCAACGCGGAGCTGACGTCTCGCTGCATCGACGCCAAGGTTCGCCTCAATCTGATCAACCCGCCGTCGCAGCGCTGCTAGGAGGATGGAAGATGACAACACAGCAATTCTCTAGAACGTCGGCGACTATCCCGCCTCCTGCTACCGCTAGCTCGTTCGCCCGCTTTCTGTGGATCTTCACTACGCTCGGGCTCATCGTTGTGATCGTCGTCATCGGCTTCCTGATCGGCATCGTCCGAGCGCTCGAGTCGATCGACAACGGGTTGTTCACGGCGTCTAGCTCGGTGACGGGCGCCACGGGTAACGTGCAGCCTCTGCCCAACTACATCCAGACGATCAACGCCGCACTGACTGATATCGATACCGCCTTGAAGCCCATCAAGGGCCAGGTAGCCGACGCTACCGCTTCACTGGTGTCGATCAGGGGTACGGCGCAGTCCATCGACGCATCGTTGAAGGACACGTCCACCTCGCTGGTCAACACCTCAGGTTCGCTGGTTGACACCTCGGGAACGCTGGTGGGCGTTTCGCAAACGGTAGCGGCCGTCTCGCACTCCCTGGTGGACACCTCCAACGTGCTGCTCAACGTCCTCGGCATCGCGCAGTCGATCGACGGCACTCTGGAGTCGGTTCAGAACATCAACAGCCGGGGCACCGCCTTGGTCACTCCGCAGGTCAACGTCATCAACGGGCTCCTGCAGGGTATTCAGAACGACACCAGCACCATCAACCTTCAGCTCCAGGAGACCAACCGCCACCTGACCAACATCTGCACGTCACCCACGCTGTCCTTGCTGCCTCCGTTCAAGTGCCACCCGTAAAGGAGGTGACTGATGCGACGCTTAACGTCCCAAGCCCTCCCAGGGATCATGCTCGTGATCGTCGTCCTCTGGGCGCTGACCGCAGTGATCTTCCTGACGGGTATCCTGGCGGCCGCTAATCGGATCGAGAGCCGAGTCGGCACCATCAACAGTTCGCTGACGCCGATCAACAACAAGCTCAACACAGTCCCGGTGCTCACGAATGTCTCTGATACCGCGAACAAGATCCGTGATGCGGCCGCGAGCCTCAGTCCCACCATCGGTCGCATCGCCGAGTCGGCCAGCACTATCGACTCCAGCCTCAAGCAGGTTAACGATGCTGTGGGGCCGATCAACAAATCCGCCAAGCAGATCAATGGTTCGGTGCTGGAGATCAACAAGACTGTTCATATGATTGCTCCGAACCTGGTCACGATTTTGGGCAGCGCTAGGTCGATCAACTCCTACGTGCACTCGATCGATGGTCGACTGGCTACAACCCTGGATAACGTGTACGACATCAGGAGCAGGGTTGTTGTCGTCACGGGCCAAGCCGATGACATTATCCGGAGCGCTCAGAGTATTAAGGGCGATACCGGATTTGTCAGGCAGCAGGTTGGCGCTGCCGCGTTCACTGGCACGGTCAACGGTAATGCGTTTGGGATCGAAACCTCTCCGATCCTCCTGCGGCCGGGCAACGCGGGTGTATTGCGAGAAATGGCTGCGGCTTCCGCCCGTCAGGATCCCGCCGCCGCTCAGCTGGGGCTGCCGGCGCTAGATCTGCTGCCGCAGATTTCGGCACTCGGGTTGCCGGCTCTGGCGCTGCCCGGTGGTCCGGTGCCACTGCCGTCGGTGCTGGGTGACCTTTTGCAGGGGTTGCAGGGGTTGCCTATAGCGCGTGACACTGGCGATCTCCTGAGTGGTCTGGTCGGTGCCCCACCCAAGTAGTCACCGAAGTTCGATGAGTAGTCCATCGGGGGGCGCCGGCCAGGTCAGGCCGGCGCCCCCCGAGCTTCGACCGCTGCTGATCGGCGTCAGAGCGTGAGCGGCTCGGCGTGCGCGGCGATCTGGATGATGGTGGCGGCGGGGGCAAGCTCGCGGAACAGCCCGTAGTGCTTGTCCGGCCTGGCCAAGATGGCCTGGTGAATCGGCACCGCGAGGGATGGGGCGATGCGGCGGAGATAATCCACCGCCTCGGAAACCTTGAGCCACGGCGCCGCGGTGGGCAGGAGCAACACCTCCACGGCGCGCTCGGGTGGCGCGAATGAGTCTCCGGGGTGCAGGATCGCGCCAGCGTCGCTGTCGATCAGATAGCCGTTGTTCGGGACGACGGGGATATCGGGATGGATCACGCCATGATCGCCGCCGATCACCTCAACGCCCGTGCCGGCCAGCTCCAGCTGGTCTCCGGGAGACACCACCTGGTGCGGGATGCCCGCGTCGGCCAGCTGCGCCGCCGAGCCGGAGTCGACCAGCAGCCGCGCCGCCGGATTAGCGGCCATTAACGTGGGTAGCGCCTGGAGGTCGAGGTGATCGGGGTGCTGGTGGGTGATCAAGATCGCGTCTAGCCCGGTGAGCCCGGTGAAGCCGGCGGAGTAGACCCCTGGATCCAGCAGCAGCCGAGCCGTCCCGGTCTCGACCAGCACACAGGACTGCCCGAAGTGAACGATCTGCACGGGCGCCACCTCCTGCGCTGAAGTTCCGACCCTGTGCTAGTTCCTCATTGTGGGCCAGCTGTACCGCCAAGCGTGCCACGCGACGGCCGAGCACGGGTAGTCTCCTGCAGCGTGCCCCGAGTGGTTGTGGACGTCGTTCCCAAGCCCGAGATCCTCGATCCGCAGGGTCAGGCAATCGTGCGCGCGTTGCCCCGGCTGGGCGTGCACGGGGTACGCGACGTGCGGCAGGGCAAGCATTTCGAGCTTGACGTCGATGACGATATCGACGCCGAGACACTGCATCGGATCGCGGGCGAGCTGCTCGCCAACCCGGTGATCGAGGACTGGACGGTACGCCGGCTGTGAGTCCCCGTGAGGTCAGTTCCCGTGCGAGCAGGCCTTGCCGGATCGGCGTCATCACCTTCCCCGGCACGCTCGATGACGTGGACGCGGCCCGTGCTGTGCGCCACGCCGGGGCGTTGCCGGTGCCGTTGTGGCACGCGGAGGCCGACCTGCACGGGGTGGACGCGGTGGTGGTGCCCGGCGGCTTCTCCTATGGCGACTACCTGCGAGCCGGCGCGATCGCCGCACACCAACCGGTGACGGGCGCGGTCCTGGACGCCGCCCGTCGGGGTACCCCGGTGCTGGGCATCTGCAACGGGTTTCAGATCCTCTGCGAGGCGGGTTTGCTGCCCGGCGCCTTGGTGCGCAACGCCGGGCTGCACTTCGTCTGCCGCGACCAGCGGCTGCGGGTGGAGACCAGCGCCACCGCCTGGACGGGTCGGTATGCCCCCGGTGCGGAGATCGTGGTGCCGCTGAAGTCCATGGCGGGCCGGTACGTGGCCGATGCGGCGACGCTGGCCGAGCTGGAGGGCGAGGGCCGGGTGGTGTTCCGCTACCTGGGCGGCAACCCGAACGGCGCGGCGCACGACATCGCCGGGATCGCGTCAGCCGACGGCCTGGTGCTCGGCGTGATGCCGCATCCCGAGCACGCGATCGACTCGCTCACCGGCCCGTCAACCGACGGCCTGGACCTCTTCCGCTCGGCCGTCGACGTGATACTCGATGCGCTACCCGCTTAGAGACCTTGCGTGGGCACCGAGGGACCTTCGCCGCGACCTGCCCAATACGGCAGCAGGTCGGTGACCGCGACGTCGACGATGAACGGTTCGCTGACGGACAGGCGCGGGCCCGCCCCGGTCATCTGGTAATAGCCACCGTGCCCGATGCTGTACACGCTGACCAGCGGCGGGTCGAGCTCGATCCGCCAGTAGTGCGGGATCCCGTACTGGGCGTACAGCGCGGGCTTGGTGGCGCGGTCCTCAAGATGGCTGCCCGGTGACTCGATCTCGATGGCCACCAGCACCTCCGACGGCGCGAACCAGTGCCTTCCCGGCTGATCGCTGCGCACCACCAGGACGTCAGTGACTCTCCGGGAGCGCGTCGAGGTCCTCGACGGCCCACCCTCCGGATGGGATCACCAGCAGCGCATCGGTCATGGTCGCCTCCTCCGCGTGGGCGGAGTGTACAGCGCCGCATACCCTCGACGGGTGCGCAACCCTGAGCAGCCGCAGCCCTACCGTGAGTTGGGGTTGGCCGATGATGAGTACGCCCGGATCCTTCAGATTCTCGGGCGGGCGCCGACTGCGGCCGAGCTGGCGATGTACTCGGTGATGTGGAGCGAGCACTGTTCCTACAAGTCCTCCAAGGTGCACCTGCGCTATGTCGCGGAGACGACCACCGAGGCGATGCGCAAGCGGATGCTCGCCGGTATCGGCGAGAACGCCGGTGTCGTCGAGGTCGGCGACGGCTGGGCGGTGACGTTCAAGATTGAGTCGCACAACCATCCGTCCTATGTGGAGCCCTACCAGGGCGCGGCGACCGGGGTCGGCGGGATTGTGCGCGACATTATGGCCATGGGCGCCCGGCCGATCGCGGTTGCCGACTCGTTGCGTTTCGGCCCCGCCGGTGCTCCGGACACCGCGCGGGTGCTGCCCGGGGTGGTCGCCGGGATCGGGGGCTACGGCAACTGCCTCGGCTTACCCACTATCGGTGGCGAGCTCGTCTTCGACCCCTCGTATGCAGGAAATCCACTGGTCAACGCGCTGTGTCTGGGGGTGATGCGGGTCTCTGACCTGCACTTGGCGCACGCCAGCGGCACCGGTAACAAGATCGTCTTGTTTGGTGCGCGCACTGGCCGCGACGGCATCGGCGGGGTCTCGGTGCTGGCTAGCGAAAGTTTCAGCGGGGAGACCGGCCGAAAGAAGCTGCCCAGCGTTCAGGTGGGTGACCCGTTCACCGAGAAGGTGCTGATCGAATGCTGCCTGGAGCTCGTCGACGCCGGGCTGGTGGTCGGCATCCAAGACCTCGGCGGGGCGGGGTTGTCCTGCGCGACGAGCGAGCTGGCCAGCGCGGGTGACGGCGGCATGCGGGTATATCTCGACTCGGTGCCGCTGCGGGCACCGGGCATGACGCCGGCCGAGATCCTGTGCAGTGAGTCCCAGGAGCGGATGTGCGCCGTGGTGCGTCCCCGGGATGTGGACGCCTTCCTGGCGCTGTGCGCCACGTGGGAGCTCACCGCCACGGTGATCGGTGAGGTCACCGGCGGCGACCGGCTAGTGATCACCTGGCGCGGCGAGACCGTAGTGGACGTGCCACCCCGCACCCTCGCGCACGAGGGCCCGGTCTACCACCGCCCGGTGCGGCGGCCCTCGACTCAGGACGCCGTGCGGGCGTCCACGCCGGACGCCTTGGCGCGGCCGTCCACCCCGGAGGAGCTGCGCGCCACAGTGCTGCGGATGGTGGCCAGCCCTGGGCTGTGCTCGCGGGCCTGGGTGACCGATCAGTACGACCGCTACGTGCGGGGCAACACCGTGCTCGCGCAGCCCAGCGACGCGGGCCTGGTGCGCATCGACGAGACCACCCAGCGCGGAGTGGCGGTGGCCACCGATGGCAACGCCCGGTACTGCGCGCTGGACCCCTATGCCGGCGCCCAGCTGGCGCTGGCCGAGGCCTACCGCAACGTCGCGGTCACCGGTGCCACCCCGTTGGCCGTGACGAACTGCCTCAATTTCGGTGCGCCTACCGATCCCGGCGTGATGTGGCAGTTCGAGCAAGCCGTCCGAGGGTTGGCCGACGGTTGCGCTACCCTCGGCATCCCCGTGACCGGGGGGAACGTGAGCTTCTACAACCAGACTGGGGACACCGCGATCCTGCCGACCCCCGTGGTCGGGGTGCTCGGTGTGATCGACGATGTGCGCCGACACATCCCGACCGGGCTGGGTGGTGCCGGTGACGCGCTCTGGCTGCTCGGCGCGACCCGCGACGAGCTCGGCGGCAGTGAATGGGCGCACGAGGTGCATGGGCACCTCGGTGGTCACCCGCCCGCAGTGGATCTGGCCCGCGAGCAGGCGATTGCCGCAGTGCTCGCCACCGCGTCCCGCGATGGCCTGGTGAGTGGGGCGCACGATCTGTCCGATGGCGGTCTGGCGCAGGCGCTGGTGGAAGCTTGCCTGTTGAGCGGCCTCGGTGCTCGGGTGACCCTGCCGGCGTCGCTCGATCCGTTCGTGGCGCTGTTCTCCGAGTCCTCCGCGCGCGTCGTGCTCGGTGTGCCCGGCGGCTGCGCGCACCGCCTCGCGCACCTGTGCACCGAGGCCGGGGTGCCGGTGACCCGGCTCGGCGAGGTCCACGCCGCGCCCGTGCTGGAGATTGCCAGCGTCGCCACCTTCGCCCTGGACGAGCTGCGTGCCGCCTGGGAGGCCACGCTGCCAGCCCTGTTCGCCGACCCCTTACCCGCGAAGCCCGCATGGAGCCCGCATGGAGCCCGCATGGAGAAGGACATGACGCGCCGCCCCCGAGTTGACGCCGGTGAGCTGCGGGACGCGCTCGCCGCGGTCGCGGGGTGGCTGGACGGGGATGGGTGCCAGCCCGCGCGTGCGGATCTGGCGCGAGCCGTCCAGCTCAGCCTTCGCGCGCTGGCACAGGTGGCTCCCGGCGCCGCGGTGGAGGTGCGGGTACCGCCGTTCGCCGCCGTGCAGTGTGTCGCTGGCCCCCGGCACACCCGGGGCACCCCACCCAACCTGGTCG
>JBOHFY010000490.1:0-7033 GCA_050699895.1 Pseudonocardiaceae bacterium | reverse complement strand
GCCTACACCCGCTCTCGGGCGCTGTACCTGCCGAGGCTCGCCGGGGCCCATGCGATCGCTGGGGACGTCGACACCGCCGTCACCCTGGGTCACCAGGCCATCGACGCGGTCACCGCACTGCACTCCCCCCGCGCCCATGACCGACTACGGGTCCTGAACACCGCGCTGGAACCCCTCCACACCAGCGCCGGTGTCGCCGAGCTCCGCGACCGCCTGGCCGCCACCGCCGCGTGAGACGAGAGTGAGCGATCCGGCGCCTCTGCTGCGTCGGATGATTGATGACCTCACCACTGGTGGTGTCCTGGATCCCGGGTGGCGGGAGACGTTTCTCTCCGTGCCCCGGCACGCGTTCATCCCGGACCTGGTCTGGGAGGAGCGGCGCCGCGACCTGGTGCTGTTGCGCCGGGCCGAAGACCCGAGCCGGTGGCTGGGGCTGGCGCATGCGCCCCAACGGTTTGTGATTACTCAGGTCGACGATGGGAATCCAGTGGGGCCGGGGCTGGTCGGAGAATGCGTCTCTAGCTCGGCCAGCCAGCCGAATGTCGTCGCGCTGATGCTGGCCGCCCTTGAGGTGGCGCCCGGGATGACGGTCTGCGAGATCGGCACCGGCACCGGTGACAACGCCGCCCTGCTGGCCCACCGGCTTGGGGCCACTTAGGTGACCACGATCGAGGTCGATCCTGGCATCGCCACCCGTGCCCGCGCCGCGCTCGCCACCAACGGGTTTGGCGCCGTCACGGTGGTCACCGGTGATGGGGCGCACGGTCATCCCCCGCGTGCCCCCTACGACCGGGTCCTGTCGACGGCGGCGGTCGGGCGGGTGCCGTATGCGTGGGTGGCGCAGACCAGGCCGGGCGGGCGGGTGGTCAGCCCGTGGGGAACCGCGTACCTCAACGGTGCCTTGTTGTCGCTCACTGTGGACCAGGACGGTACCGCGAGCGGCCATCTGGTGGGCAACGTGGCGTTTATGTGGCTGCGCGACCAGCGTATTCCCTTCAGGTGGGTCCGGGAGTGCGTGTACAACGAGGATCAGGCCCTGGTGACCCACACTGATCTTCATCCCGGCCGCGTCACCGGTGCCTATCACGCGGCGTTGGCCATCGGCCTGCTGGTGCCGGACTGCGAATATCGCCACTGCCGCGCCAGCGACGGCTCCGGCGAGTACACGGTGTGGTTTCTCGACCCGCAATCCCGATCCTGGGCTAGCATCGACTACACACCTGGCACCGACACTCACGAAGTGAACCAACTGGGCCCCCGTCACCTCTGGGACGAAGTGGAAGCCGCCTACACCTGGTGGGTACAGGCAGGCAGCCCCACAGCGGAACAATGGCATTTCACCGTGACACCGCAGGGTCACCAGGTAGACCTAGCGGGCACGCTGATTGTGGGATCGAGCACGCCAGCAGCCAGCCCCACGGCTTAGTACTACAGCCGCATTTTTTGTGATCTTTAAGGTATTGTCGCTGGTCGTGGCATGCGCGGTCGCGTACTGGGTGACATCGCCAGCGGGACTGCGGGCCGCACCCCAGATGCCATGATCACATAGTGTGGCTGCTTATCAGGCCTTGTTCGGCGTAGTGATCGTCCTTGCTGAACGAGAGTGGGCGTGGGCCCAAGGTAGTGGATGAAACAGCGGTGTTCCAGGTGGTGGTTGGGTGCCAGTGTAGGCAAGGCGCCGGGTCGATTCAATCAGGGCAACCCTGAAATTTAGTAGTTGTCGGATGGGTTCTGGCGCAAGCGTTGCCAGGGTTCCCCGGAGAATTGTCGGTGGCCACGGGATCCTGAATACAGACGCGAGTCTGACGTACTTACCGGGGGTTGTTCGTTCTCTTCCTTGTTGGTTGCTTGCCTCGGCCGGCCCCGGAGGGGGGCGTCCGATCAGATCACCAGAAAGAGGTGTGCTATGCCCATGAACCGTTCGCGGCAGTACCCGGCCATGGCCGCCCCCACGCCGGCTCCGTCGCTGCCTACGTTGCTGGCCGAGCTGGTGGAACTGGGCCGCGAGGCCTGGCGGATCAGTGAGCAGGAGCGGGCAATACGCGCCGCGATCGAAGCGTTGCGAGAAACCGAGGAGAATCAGTACTAGACGAGTATGGCGTGTGGGAGCCGCTCGCTTCGGTCGGGGCGGCCGACGAGCACCTCCGTGCCCGCGGTAGTTGGGCCATGAACACCTGGCCATGGGTGCGGTGCGGCACGATAATGGGTGAGGTGGAGTTCACCCCTGTGTCGCCGCGTTTGTGGACGGCCCGGAAGCTGCAGTGGGCCGCTGTCGTGGTGCCGGTGACGGGGGCTGGCACCGGGTTGGCGTGGGTGCTGGCCGGTCAGGTCGTGGGCATCGTGGTGTTGTGCGGGCTCGCCGCGGCGAGTGGGCTGTGGTGGCGTGGGTTGCGCGGTCGCTACCGGGCCTGGGGCTACGCCGAGCGCGATGCGGACCTGGTGGTCCGTCGCGGGATGCTCTTTCGCCGGCTGTCGGTGGTGCCCTACGGGCGGATGCAGTTCATTGATGTCACCGCGGGCCCGGTTGAGCGCTGGTTCGGCCTGGCGACGGTTCAGCTGCACACCGCGGCGGCGGCGAGCGACGCGAAGATTCCCGGGCTGCCGAGGGCGGAGGCTCAGCGCCTGCGGGACACCCTGGCCGCGGTCGGCGAGGCTCGGGCGATGGGGCTGTGACCGGGCCGTGCGGCGGCGGCGCACCAGCCCCACGCGCGGCGCCGGAGCCCGTGCCGGTGCCGGCGATGGCGGGGTGGACGCGGCTGCACCCGCTCTCTCCGCTGGTCCGCTTCGGCCGGGCGGTGGGTGTGTTGCTCATCGTGGTGGCGCCTCGGCTGCTGCGGGGCGAGGACCGGACCGGTAGCTGGATCGAGGCTGCGGTGGTCGGTCTCGGCGTGGTCGGCGGTGTGGTGTTCTGGCTGGTCACCCGCTGGCGGGTGCATGACGGTGAGCTTCAGATCGAGACCGGGTTCATCCGCCGGCAGTCCATCCGGGTACCGCTGCGGCGAATCCAGGCCATCGACGTGGTGGCGCCGCTGATGGGCCGGCTGCTGGGGATGGCCGAGGTACGCGTGGAGGTCGCCGGTCGCGGCTCGGGTCACAGCCGGCTGGCCTACCTGCGCCACGACGAGGCGTGGGCGGTGCGCGCGCGGTTGCTCGCCCTGGCTCACGGCCTGCCCGAGGAGACGCCGGCCCCCGCCGAGCAGCCGCTGCTGGTGATGTCCAACGGCCGGCTCGTTGCCTCCGCCGCGCTGGGTGTGCCGGCTTTGCTCCTGGTGGTGGCGGTCATTGTTGCCGTCGTGATTGGCGTGCGGGACTTGCCGGCGCTGCTGGTGGCGCTGCCCTCGATGCTGCCTGTGATCGTGGGGTTTGGCTCGGTCACGGTGAGCCGGGTCGTCGCGGAATTCGGGCTTGCCGTCGCCGAGGCGCCCGACGGTCTGCGGCTGCGCAGCGGTCTGTTGCAGACCAGAGCTGAGACGATCCCGCTGGGTCGGGTGCAGGCGGTGCGCTGGATCGAGCCGCTGACCTGGCGTCCCTTCGGTTGGTGCCGGCTGGAGGTCGACGTCGCGCGCCAGCGGTCCGGCCGGCGCGGCAACGAGGCCGACAGCGCCCGGGTGACCCGGGCTTTGCTGCCCGCGGGCTCCCGGGAGCAGGCGCACCGGCTGCTTGCCCGGGTGCTGCCCGGTGCCTCGGAGTGCCCACCGCCGGGCAGCGCCCCACCCCGGCGCGCGATGCTGCTCGCGCCGCTGTCATGGTGGGCGCTGCGGGCCTGGCACGACGAGCGTTTTGTGGTGACCCGCTCCGGCCGGTTCTGGTGGACGACGGTGCTGGTACCCCTGGACAAGGCGCAGAGCGTGCGCTGGCGTCAGGGCCCGCTGCACCGCCAATTGCGGCTGGCCACCATCGAGATCGACACCGCTGGCCGCAACTGGCGGGCGGTGGCCCGGTGCCGCGACGCCGCCGAGGCCGACGAACTGCTCGCGACGCTCCCGGCGCTCGCCCATCACCGCCGCACCGGAGAAGTACTCCCCTGAACTTGCGCGAGCACGCCGTTACGGTCTCTGGGGCCGCGATGCACGCAGGTATTCCGGCGGTATACTTAGCGGGTGGCGGACACCACGGTCAAGGTCGACAGCGCGGTGCGTGATCGGCTTGCCGTGATCGCGGCCCAGCGGGGCGTGACCATTCGGGACCTCGTTGCGGAGCTGGCGACGGCGACGCCGACCCAGGAGGAACTCGACGCCCGGCACGCCGCCGCGACCGCGTACCTGCGCGAGCAGCTGTGTCCCGATCTCAACGACGATGACGCCGTGGCGGGGGAGCGGTATCGGTGTGCTGCCCGCCATAAACGCCGGCCGTCCTACCGTGGACTGGCCCACCGGGCCGACCTGTGCTCACCACCGAACCCGGGTCCTCCGCCAACTGGGGCGTCGAGGTCATCACTGTGACCTAAGCGGGGTGGAGTGGCCGTGAAGACCGCTCTGACTGCGCCGAGTTCGGCATCGGAGCTCTCCGACGGCCACCGAGCAGCTCTCTCGTCGAACTCGGCGCACTGAGCACGGGGCGGGTCAGCCCGCTGGCAAGGTCACGTCGGCCTAGCGACCAAGGAGCCCTAAGCGACGCCAGCGCGCTAGCCGCATTCGGATTCCCGCTGGCCTATATGGCGGTGGGAGCCATCTGGCTGGTCATCGCCTCTTGCCGGCGACACGGCATCCTGGACGAGATCGAAACCGACCTGGAGGCGGCCTCTCGGAGAGCGGAAAAAGCTGAGGGAGGCGGGGGCCTCGCGCAACCGCTGTGATCACCGTTCGGGACTGCGGGCCGGTGGGGCGCTCTGCCCGGCGGGGCCACCGGCTGCCCCCGCCGGGCAGCAGCCGACGGTATTGCGCGCGGCGTACTGAGGACCCGTTCCAAGCGGTGTTCGTCCCTCGTCGGCTGGTGGCTCGGAACCCGAAGTCGCGCACCGGTGAGGCGATCCGAGTGGTGGGTTACTCGGCGGGCATGGACTGAGTTCTGGTCGTGGTGCTGGTTCAGTAGTCTCACCGACGGCTGCGGGTCGAGGGCGCTGCTTCCACCGGTTTCCACCCCCGCATCACAGTGCGCAGTGGTGGTCATTGCTATGAAAACTTCGCCCATGGGAACACCGGTGGAGTTATTGTTGATTTGTCGCTCATGAATGGTGTGTATGTCGATGCTGAGACCGGCTGCCTGGTTATCGACGCGGGCGCCACGCTGTTCGATGTTTACGTTCAGTTGTACAAGCGGCATGGGGTGACATTGCCCGGAGGTTCCTGTTATTCGGTGGGCGCGGGAGGTCATATCACCGGTGGGGGCTATGGTTTGTTGTCGCGCCTGCACGGGTTGACGGTTGACGACCTGAGTGCCGTTGAGGTCGTCTATGTCAACGATAGCGGACACGCGCGCTGTGATCGGTTCAGCGCGGACGTGCTGGACAGTGCGGAATCGTTGATGTTGTGGGGGAACCAGGGCGGCGGCGAAATTTTCGGTATCGTGACAAAGTTCTTTTTTGCTGACCTTCCGGCCGCTCCGGCACGGGCGTTCTTGGTCAGCGAGAGCTGGGACTGGGAAAACTTCACCATTATCCGTCCCGAGCCCCTTGCTGTCCCCGTCGGCTACCATGGCGTTCCGGCGCCGACCCTCGATATTCAGGTGCTGCCCTGGTTGTTCGTGACTCGGAACCTCAACGGTTCAGGAAATCCCCGGCGGGGTAAATACAAGTCGGCTCACATGATTGGTAACTTCACTGCCGCCGAGTGTCGAGCGGTATGGGAAAGCCTGCGCGAGTCTGGGTTTCAGAATTTCCAGGCGTTACTCCAAGTCGATTCCTACGGCGGTCAGGTGAATGCGGTTGATCCGACCCGGGCAGCTATTCCGCAACGTTCGTCAGCCATGAAGTTGCAGTATCAGACTTACTGGGTTCACGAAAGTGACGACGAAGCGAACCTCCGCTGGATCCGCGACTTCTACTCCGCCATGTACGGTGGTGATGGGCCGGTCCCCGATGGCCGCCTCGATGGTTGCTACGTCAACTATCCTGACGTCGACCTTGCCAACTGGAAGACTCTCTATTACGAAGAAAACTATCCCAAGCTCCAGTGGGTGAAGGCGAGATGGGATCCGCTCAATATCTTCAACCATGCGCAGTCGATTGAATTACCGCCGATAGCGTAGCGCTCCATGGTCGTATCGCGGGGACGAGCGGGATTCCTCAAACGGCAACCAGGCCTGCGGGACCGACCCATGAAGATCATTTTTCTGGTCAAGGGAGGACAGTCGGAGGTGCAGCCGCCCGGGAGGCCCTCGCCGAGGTCACCGCCCGCTACGCGCAGACGCTGGGCGGCGAGCGCGACACCACACTGCGCACACCGCCGGCTGACCGGGGTCGTCATCCAGCTGGTGTCGACGTGGGGGGCGACAGGGCGGTATGGAAAACCAGCCAGTAGGGTGATACGTGTCTACGGGGTGTTCGTAGCGACCCGGCGAAGGAGATAGTCCAATGCTTGTAGACGATGCCCGCAAGATCGCCGCCGCGATCGAGGAACGCCTCAACGCCAGCGCCTGCCAGGGAGTCAAGGCCACGGTCACGTCCGAACAGATGAGCCCCAAGACGGTTCCTGCTGGCGCGGGACGCCCAACCTTGACCAACTACTTCATTCAGATCGAAGACGGTACTCGGGTAGCTCTCCTCACCCTGGGCCAAGCGGCCAGTTTGCTCGACGATGGAAAATTGGATTGGAGTCCGGATCAGCTTTTCGAAGCGATCCGCGCCCTGAATGTGTCCGTTGCGGACGCGACATAAGCACAGTGTCGGGAATGGTGGCATTCGGCGGTATCTCTGCGCGATTGATCTAGGAACGCATGGGGCACGGTCGTTTCACGATCGCTCAAAGAGTTGCGCCGATCACCCATCCCTCCTGAGTCCCGCCCGCGCTGTGGTTCCCGAACTCAACAGGAGCGCTGGTCGAAGGCTGCGTGACAGCTCTGGTGTTGAGTTCGGGAACCACAGCGCGGGCGGGGC
>JBOHFY010000489.1:0-7121 GCA_050699895.1 Pseudonocardiaceae bacterium | reverse complement strand
GCCAGTGCCCCGGGGCACGGTGCCCCGGGGCACTGGCGACGGCTCGCGCGGCGCGGTCCTCGTCACAGCCCCGAGTTATACCGCCCAGAGGCTTCGGGCTGGCCGGCCCACAGCCTCGCTCGGGTGCAACTGTGACCTGACCGTGACGTATCGTGCCGGTGACCACGCACCTGGACGCCGTGGGGTGGCTGGTGCCGAAAGGAACGCATCGATGATCTTCATCGTCGTCAAGTTCACGATCCGGGCCGACCGGAGCGACGAGTGGCTGACACTCGTCGAGGACTTCACCCAAGCCACCCGGCGGGAGGCGGGCACCATCTTCTTCGAGTGGTCCCGAAGCGTGGCGGACCCCCACCAGTTCGTCCTCCTCGAGGCCTTCGAGTCCACCCAGGCCGGTTCCGCGCACGTCAACTCCGAGCACTTCAGGACCGCGATGTCCTGGATGCCCGATGTGATCACGAAGACTCCGGAGATTGTCAACGTCGAAGTGCCCCAGGACGGCTGGGGCCGGATGGGCGAGCTCTCCCCGCGCGGGGGCCAGTAGGCCGCGCCGGGTAGGTGCACACTGGGGACATGGCGCGTTTTCGACGCAGCCGGTACGACCGTCGCTACGACTATCCCTACCGGCCCCGGCCGGTAGGCGGGTCATGTCTTCGGGACGCGTGCCTCCTCGACGCCGGATGCTGTCTCGGGGAAAGCCTCAGCGGCAACTGTCTTGTCCTGACGGTGCTCGCCGGGCCGCAACTGACCGCGGCTCTGATTGCCGAGGCCCGAACCCTCCGGCGCAAGGAGGCAGGCTCGGGACTCACCGCACTGCTGGTTGCCGGTGTCCGAACCTACCAACGTGAGATCAGCCCGCGTCGGGCGCCGTGTTGTCATTTCACGCCGACCTGCTCGGAGTACGCCGCACAGGCGCTCCAGACCCACGGCGCCCGGCGAGGCAGCTGGCTCACCCCCGTCCGTGAACTCGGCGTCACCGACGTTGTTGGGCCGGTTTAGGTCGGTTTCGCCGAGTTCACGACTGTGCGTCTCGCCCGTCCGTCCGCCAGTGAAGTCCCAGTTCCGGTTGGTGGATAGCCTTCTCCGCTCGACCATGACCCAAGCGCAAGAAATTGCTCACATCACGGCCCAGCGGGCCGGGAGGAGTACCGGGTTGCGACAACCAGATCGGCGTGCGAGAGCCATGGTCGGAGGCGTCCACCACGAGGTCGGCGTCTACCACCTGCGCGGCGCCGTCCGCGCCGGGCAGCATCCGCAGGCCGGCCACCCGAGGGTCGTCGGCTAGGGCCGAGGCCGAAGGCCGCCAGCCACCCTTGTGAGCACCGCCAACCCCGGTTTGTTCCACTCCCCATGTATCACCGGGACAGGGTTGGCTCTCTTCATACCTGAGTCCCGTTGGGTCGGCGGAGCCGACCCGGACACTCGACGGAGGAGCCTATGGACCGCCGACCACCGAGAGCGGCGGAGTCACCCTGCTGCTCTGGCTGCGCGAGATGCGCGAGGAGAACCCGGTGTGGCGCGATGTGTATGGCGTCGTCACCGGGCCCTCGTTGCCGAATCGCTCACACCGCGCGAGAGGTGGAAGTAAAACGGCGATAAAACACTGCACAAGACTCGGATGAACTTTTTTCAAGAATCATCATGTCGACATAAATTGATCGAGCGATCACGACGGGTGGGGTATGGAATCAAATTCTCGGCCCATCTTCGCCGGGGCTGCCCAACTGGTCGAGCTGATCGGGAAACTGTACCAACGCCCGCCCTTCGGTGACCGGCCACGGGAACCTGATCGGGGCGGCACCGGCTGGCACGAGCTGCCCGACCGGCAAGAGCGTTCCGGCCGCCGCGGGCTGCCGATGGTCTGCCTCGTCCGGCCGGAAGGCCAGGACCAGTTGCTCAGTTGGGTCAGCGAAGAACTCCACCGAGCTAAACCAGATCGCGTGCCACACGCATTTATCCAACTGAACGAAATTCGGGACGACAACCCGCCAGGCATCGACACCGACCCCTTGACTGACGAGGACGTCGAGGGCGTGCGGACGATCCTGAGCGACGTTACCAACGAGCTGACCAGACACGCGAACGGCCATGCGGGTCGATTTCGTTTCCGGCTGTTCTCGCTGCTCAACTGGTTGATGGACCAGGAGTTCAGCCAGGACACGGTGCCGCGTGAGCGCGCCCTGCGTAAGGAACTGCGCAAGGAAGACATCAGCCAGCGATGGGATGACACGCTCAAGTCCGTCGGCGATGCGTTACCCAGCGACTCGGGCTGGTTACGTTGGCCGTTCGCGGCTCTACGCATGTTACCGCAGCTCATCTTCCTCGTGGCGGTCACCGGGCGGGTCCCGGTGCTGTCCAGGCGGTACCGGTGGTTTCTGCGCCAGCGGTATCTGTCCCCGGAGGTCACCGGCGGATTCGTCAGCTTCGCCGGGCGACTGACTAAAGGACAATGGGTTCTGGAGGACAAGGAACAAGTAGCCAGATTATTGATCAGTTCGTTCCTCGAAGATATACGCCGCGCCTACCGATGGCGGCCGTGGCAGTTGTGGCGCGCGCGCCGGATGACCTATGTGACCCTGCTCCTGGATAACATCACCAGAGCCAACGGCGGTTACACGATGCTGCGGCTGATCAACGAGGTACGCAACGACGTCGGCCGGTTCGACCCATTGCTGGTGATCAGCGCGAGCCACAAAGTCCCACCGGACGCCGGTGCGACTCCCGGCCGGCCGCACTACGATGCCGAGCACGCCCTGGAGGGCTATCAGCGGTGGCAGAACTCCCTTTTCGCCGACCGGCGCAAGCATGGCGTTACCGCATGGTACCTACCGCTGCGGGTTCCCGGCCCGCCCTCCGAACCCGAACGGCAGGAGGCCGAGCAGCGGATCGGCCCCTTCAACGGATACCGGGTGCGACACACGGCAGCGCACGCGTTGTGGTTGTCCGGCCGGATACTGCGAGTCATGGTGGTCATCATCTTGCTCGGCGGCCTCGCGGCCGGCTACGACACGTGGAGCCACAAGCATTGCGGTGGATGGGGCCGCTTCCCCGATCTCAGCCTACCGCAGGATACGATCGGCACGGAATGCATCGGCATTACCGATGGCTCGTACGACATCTTTCAACCGCAGGACCCGAGCATCAAGCGGACCGTACAGATCATTCAAAACCAGAACCAGTCGGCCGAGAATTTACATGCGGCTCACGGGGAACGCCCGTACATCACCCTGGTCGATATGCAGGCGCTCACGTCGTCGACGGGCAGCTCCGACGGGTTGACCACTGAGCGGGAATCCCTGGAGGGGTTCGCGGTTGCCCAGTATCGACAACTGCAGAAGCATGGGTCGACCGAGCCGATTGTGCGCGTACTGATCGCCAATGCCGGCCAGGGCATGAGCCAGGGGGTAACCGTCGCACGGAAACTGCGCACTCTCGACACGGGTGATGCCCCCATAGTCGGCGTAGTCGGGCTGGACATGAGCAGCCAACCCACGGTGCAGACGATCTCCGCGCTCAGCGACGCCGGGCTGCCCATGGTGGCCGCAGCCCTGTCCGCAGACAGCTTGGCCACTGACAACCACCCGATGTACTTCCAGGTGGCGCCGCAAAACACCCGTGAAGCCGCAGTCGTGGCGGCGTGGGCCAACCAATATCTCGACGCCCACCCGTCAATCCCGCGCGAAGTCCGGGTGTATTACTCCGGGAACGCGGCGGACACCTATAGCACAAACCTGCGCGATGACGTGATGGAGTCCTTCAAGGGCAAGGGTTTTCAGGTCAAAGTAAAGGCCTTCACGTCAAGCCCAGACCTCGTCGCCAGCGAGTCCCAGAATGGCAGCGACGAGTTCGTCGGCACCGCTCGTTCCGCCGGTAGCAACACGTGCTCCTCCTACACCGGCTTCGTCTTTTTTGCCGGTCGGGGTCTGCCAGACTACGCAGATTTCCTCAACGGCGCGGGACAGTGTGGCAGCAAAGCTACCTTCATCGGGGGTGACGACGTGACCCGTTACGTGGCCGATCCCTCTGAGCGGAAGGAGGCCCAGACACCACCGTTTTTCTACCTGTCCTTTGCGCCGGCCCCGGTCACCAACCTACAGGTCACCAACCTACAAGATGCGGAAAAGAATTTCTACACGACACTGAATGCACTGTTTCCGTTCGAGCGAGACGAGCAGCAGGGACGCTCGCTGGACGGTCATGCCGCGTTATCCTATGACGCGGCCGAGGTGCTCATTCTCGCTACCACCCATCTGCGCGAGAGCAGCAAGGAAATTCCGATCACCCCCGGCGCCGTGTGGCAGGAAATCGCCACTATCCCCACCTCGCAGACTCAGCAGTCGGACAAGCACCTCGAGGGGGTGACCGGAGCCATCGACTTCGGCGGAGACATGACCCGACACGTGCCACAGAACAAGCGAGTGGCGATCCTGCAAGTCATCAACGGCGAGGTGGACCCGAAAATAGTGGCGGTCTGTGGCCCCCGGACAGACCCCACCACCCAAGGCCCCCGAACAGACACCACCCAAGCCTGGTGCCCCTACGACCAATAGCGTCCGTCAGCCCACAGGATGATCGTGGTGAACCCAACTACGACCTTCGCTACGTGCCGGCGACTGTGCAGTGTCATCTCCGCCGAGCCGCTACTGCACGTCGATGAACTCGGCCAGCGTGCGGAGTCCGCGCCGGCCGCGACGGTCGCGGCGCAGCATCTGCCGCACCATGTCGTGGACCCGGTGAGTGAACATGAGCTGTTCCGGCGCGACCGCTTTAGCGGCGGTCAACGCGCTGAGCGCGTCATCGTCGTGCCGGCGCAGATAGTGCGACCAGGCCACAGTGATCAGGTGCGAGGCGCGACGCTCGGCCAGCTCAGCAGGCAGTTTGGTGTCGTCCACGCGCGCGGCTTCGCGAATAGCGTCGATGGGATCACCCATCTCGGTGGCCAACCATACCCGGTGAATCGCCACATTGGTGGGACCGAACGCGAGCCAGAAGTCATTGCGATCGCCGGTAAGCTGCGCGGCCCGGTCGCACTCCCGGAGGTAATCGCGTACCGCTACGTGATCACTGAGAGTTGCCGCGCCCACCGCGCCCTTGAGCATCAATGCTCCGTATATCGACGCGTGCTGTGGAGACTGCGCCAACCGGGGTCGCAGCGCGTCAGCGGCCGCGACCGGAACGTCGATGGACTCCTGGAGAAACCCGTTATGTCGTAGTGCCACCGCCTGTCGCCAGGCGGCCCCGGCGATCAGCAGATCGTCCTCGCTGCGCTCGGCAGCAGTCATGGTGCGTTCCACGGCGATCCACGGCAGGTCTTTCTCACCGATCCTGTCCAGCATCCTGGAAGTGATTCGCCAGACCAGGGAGAGCTGCCCGAATGCGCGGCGTTGCCGTTCGCCGGTGCTGGTGTGCGCGGCCTGCCAGGCATCGGCGATCAGATCCGGCAACAGCGGACCAAGCTGTGACCAACGCTCGGTCTGCTCGCAGACGAACGCCTCGTTGATCCGCACCTCCAGCTCGGCGGGTCCGACCGGCCGTCGATCGGGCACGCCAAACACGCGGGCCAACCCGTTGTAACGGAACATCGCGGCCTTGATCGCGACAACGGAATCCGGCGCCGTACCGATCACCGAATCACGCGACTCACGACACCGGGTGGTGAACGCGGCGGGAAGCAGCTTCACCGGCTCGATGCCCAACGCCTCGGCGATGGCGACGATGGTGGACAACCGGTCCAGCTCCCGGGCGCCCCGCTCGAACTGGGCAAGCCACTCCACAGTGCGCCCCAGCAGCCCGGCCAGCACCTCCTGGGTGATGCCCTTCCGCCGCCGGTAGAACGCCACCCGCTCCCCGACACTCGCCTCAACGCTCAACCGCACAGCACCGAGCCTAATCGGGAACACACCCCAAAATTCCGTTGGGCTTGGTGCCTGGAGGTGGCCATGGAGGTGGCTCCGCCGATGAGCGGCGTGACCACCCCGCGAGACGAGTAAAGCCCGGCCGGCCGTCGGTTGAGCCTCGCCCCCGCACCCTGAGCTCCCGACGGCCGGCCGGTTCCACCCCCGGTGTCACCCGATCGAGTCGTCCTTATCTCGATGACTACCCACACCCTGGTGCGACGGTGACGTGGTGCTGGCGGGCAGCTTTCGCTAAAGCGTCGTCGAAGGTGGCCAGAATGGAAGCGGTGGTCAGTGCGGTGTCCAGCGCGCAGCAGTCGAGCAGCCTCAGTCCGGAGCCAGCCCGCAGGGTCGCTAATCGGAGTGGCTCGCCGTCCTGCCGATCCGCGACGTGGATACCGATCGCTTCGAGGTCGGTGAGCATCTCCTGGCCGCGACCGGCCCTCACCCCGCCGACCAGCACTTCGGCCAGGTTCAGCGAGTGGATGAGGAATCCCTGATCCACCGACTCGCGGAGATACCCGGTTGCCGCCTGGTGATGTAGGTCGTGCGGGTACAGGTGCGCGATCACCAGACTGGCATCCAGTGTGATCACTGGGGCCAGTCCTGACGCAGTTCGGCGAGATAGTCACCACGGAACGCATCGGCGTACTTGCCGCTGCTCGCGTCGATGGCATCTCGCCGGTTGCGGATCGTCTCATCCCGCCCCTGTTCCAGGGCGATACTGCCGGCGTGGACCAGCCGCAGCAGCAGCTTGGAGCGTGGTTCGCTCGGCCACCGCCGTGCGGCAAGATCCAATGCGTGCGCGACGGCGGGGGTCTCGGTGATCTGGTGGCGTGGCCGGGTAGTCGGCATAACCTTAAGTGTACCACCAGATAGCTTAGGTGGTACACCCGCGCTGGGGTGTGCTGCGGTGCCGATCGTGGCGGGGACGGGCTTGTCCCGGTGTTTCCTGCCGGCGCGTGGTGGCGGTAGCGTCACGCGCCATGTCTGAGGCGTCGAGGGCGGTACCGAGCATGATTGATGAGTTCACCGAATGGTTCGATCAGCAGGAGGGCGCTGAGGTGCGGCTGGCGCGGGCGCGGGATGATCAGCCTCTGGTGTGTGCCCTGGTGTTGGCGGCGTTGTGCTGGGATCAGGTGGACCCGCGGGGGTGGCGTGCGCCTGGGGTGTTGTGCGCGCAGGCGCGGCGGCTGATGGCCGGATGGGGCCTCGGCGCTGAGGCGG
>JBOHFY010000488.1:0-7549 GCA_050699895.1 Pseudonocardiaceae bacterium | reverse complement strand
GGTGGACCCCGCAGGACACGCAGCGGTTCACCGCCCGGACCACCGCCCTGGCCGCGCAGTATTCGGCCTACGAGCCCTTGCCCGGCGAGCACGTCAACGGCGAGCTGACCCTGGGCGAGAACATCGCCGACCTGTCTGGCCTCACGGTGGCGCTACGCGCCTACCGACTGTCGCTCGGCGGCCGACCGGCGCCCGTGATGAACGGATTCACCGGTGAGCAGCGATTCTTCCTGGGGTGGGCACAGGTGTGGCGCGGCAAGACCCGGGACAAGGACATGCGCGTGCAGCTCCTGAGCGATCCGCACAGCCCAGATGAGTTCCGCGCCAACGGCGTCGTGAGCAACCTGCCCGAGTACTACACGGCCTTCGACGTCAAGCAAGGCGACAAACTGTTCCGCCCCCCCGGCCAACGCGTCACAATCTGGTGACCGTGCTGCCGCCCGCTATCGTGCCTACTTTCCCACCGTGGACGTCATCGCTCCCGCCTGACGGTTAAAAGCTTCGCTTGGCGCCTACGTCGGCGCCTAAGATGGATGCCGATGACTGAGTGTGAGCGCCGACCACGCTGGAGGCGAAAGTGAGTCGTAGCACAGACAGACACGGTACCCGTACCAGGCGCCGGATCACAATGATCCTTGCTGGCCTGCTTCTGGCCGCGGGGGCGGTGGCAGGGTGGACACTACTGGTGGATGCGTACGGCGTGGGGAGCCCGCTGGCGATGGGAGGAAGCCTGGCCTTGCTGTGCCTCGGGCTGCTGCTCGGAGCCTCCTGGGCTAGCCAGACGCTCCAGCCAGGGCTTCGTCAGTTGGCCGAGGATCGCCACAAGCTCAACGAGGAGTGGGCAGCGGTTCGCGCTACTCACCAGTGGCGAAGCCGCTGCCCGCACTGCGCGGACCCCCGGGCCGATCGGAACGGGTTCTCTGGGCGCGTGGCTCATCGCTCACCCGGCGTCCTGTCTCACGACCTACGCTGGGGCTGACCACCATCCCCGACGTCCCGTCGACCACACCGGAGCGATCTTGATCGCCTGGTGTCAGAGCCGTTTCGCGGGCGCCGGGGTTACTGGTTGCCTGGGAGCTAGTGGTTGCCTGGGAGCTAGCCGGCGTGTCAGCTTTGGTCGGGACACCGGGATCAGCCGGTGTCCCGGCGGGGTGGGATGAGCTCGCTTCCGGAGCTGGGTGCACCACGGGAGCGGTTTCTGACGTGTCGGGATTGGCCGGGGTGCTGTCGGGATCCGGTGGGATCGCCTTCGCGGGGATGTCAGTCACGGGTGCCGGGATTGCGGGGGGTGCTGGGGCTAGCTGACGTGGCGGCGAGATCGGCTGCGCTTGCTTGCGCGGGTGTACCTGCGGCAGCGATTTCTGCGGTGACAAAGCTGGGTGGGGTGCCGGGGCTACCTGTGCCGGGACTACTGGGGGTGCCGGGACTACCGCCGGGGCTACTGAAGGCGCCGGGACTACTGGGGGCGCAGGGCGTGCTGGTGCGTTGGCGGGATCAGGCGTGCTCACTTTGGGCGGCACGCTCGCTGAGTGACCCGTCTCCAGATGGACTTGCTCATAGCCTGTGGTCTGGTCTTGTTGTTGGTGTAACACCAGGGCGGCCAGTCCACCGACAGCCACCATTGAGGTCGCCAGAAAGGCCAGCAAGATTTTATCCGAACGTGCCCAGCGAACGTTCATTCAAGGCCCCCTCGACTCAACCCTCCATGAATCAAACTAGATCTCCATGCGCGAGATAACGGAGGTCTCACGTCCTTGTCCCGCCGATAACCCGAGTGAAATCGTGAGAGATTATTTAGGCGCAGTGAGCTGCCAGGCGTAGCGAACGCGTCAAGCCGCAGCGCAAGACGTGGCCCCCCTCAGTAGTATCGGCCCCGACCAGATGCCAGAGTAGGTCGCCTTTCGGTGAGCGGTCAAGAGCTGGCCACCAGGTCCGAACATGGCTGTGCCGTGTGGGGGTGCACGAGACTGGTATTATAACGACGTTACAGGATGGGCAAGGGAACAACCTGGAGGCGACGCCATGGGCAACGACTACCTTGAGGGCAACTATGCGCCGACGCTCCGAGAGTACACGATCACCGAGCTGGCCGTCACCGGCACGATCCCGGCCCATCTCGACGGACGGTATCTGCGCAACGGGCCGAACCCGGTCGCCGAGGTCGACCCGGAGACCTATCATTGGTTCACCGGTGACGGCATGGTCCACGGGGTCCGCCTGCGGGACGGCAAGGCGCAGTGGTACCGCAATCGCTGGGTCCGCACGCCAGCGGTGGCTCGCGCGCTCGGCGAGGCCGCTCCCCGCCGAGCGCCCACCCGGGCCGGGCTGGAGCTGCTGGGCGCCAATACCAACGTGCTCAGCCATGCCGGCCGCACACTGGCCTTAGTGGAAGGCGGCATCACCAACTACGAGCTCACCGAGGACCTGGATACCGTCGGCCCCGGCGATTTTAGCGGCACCCTGCGCGGCGGTTACACCGCACACCCGAAGCGCGATCCGGACACCGGGGAGCTGCACGCGGTCTCCTATTCGTTCGGCCGGGGCAACCGTGTGCAGTACTCGGTCATCGGCGTTGACGGGCGGGCTCGCCGAACGGTGGATGTCAAGGTCAGCGGCGCTCCGATGATGCACGACTTCTCGCTGACCGAGAACCACGTCGTGTTTTACGACCTCCCGGTCACCTTCGATCCCCGGCAGGCGGTCGCCGTTGCGGTGCCGCCGGCCCTGCGCACGCCGGCCCGATTGGTGCTCGCGGCGCTCATCGGCCGGGTCCGAGTGCCCGACCCACTCATCGCGCTGGCCGGAAAAGGACTGCGCGGGAACGCGAACCTGCCCTACCGGTGGGACCCGAGCTATCCGGCACGCGTCGGCGTCATGCCGCGCGCCGGCGGCGCCAGTGACGTCCGTTGGTTCGATATTGAGCCCTGCTATGTCTTTCACCCGCTCAATGCCTACGACGACGGTGACTCAATCGTGCTGGATGTCGTGCGGCACCCGAGGATGTTCGACACGCAGTTGCACGGACCCAATGAGGGCCCCACCACCTTGGACCGCTGGACCGTCGACCTCGCCGACGGCAAGGTCCGCGAGACCCGCCTCGACGACCACCCGCAGGAATTCCCGCGCATCGACGACCGGCTCATCGGCCGGCCGCACCGCTACGGGTACGCGATGCAGACGTCCAGCACCGGGGGCAACGCTGGCGACTCAGTGCTTAAGCACGACCTGCGCCGCGGCCAGACCATCGCCCGGTGGCTGGGCGCCCACCAGCGCGTCGGCGAGTTCGTCTTCGTCCCCCACGCGCTACACGCCCCCGAGGACGACGGGGTGCTCATGGGGTTCGTCTACGACAAGAGCACGGACCGCAGCGACCTGACCATCCTTGATGCCGCCAGCCTCGAGACAGTCGCCGCGATTCACCTGCCGGACCGGGTCCCGTACGGATTCCACGGCAACTGGGTGCCCACCACGCCCTGACTAGGACAGGGAAACGGGACAGTCACGCGGTATTGTTGCCACGTTTTCTTACCGAATAAACCAGCCTGGCGAAACGCTGTCCTCTGGCCGCTATTATAGTGTTTGCACCACCACGACTGCCGCCATCACTGGCTAGAGCTATTCCGAGCAGCTGCGCGAGCAGAAGCATCTCTTTCTCGTCCTGCGGCGAGAGCTCGCCCGCATGAAGCGTATCAAGGGTCAGCAAGCCGAAAATTTCCGCGCTAGTGGCGACAGGAACAGATATGTAAGTCTCGTGATCCCCATCAAACGGAAAACTTGGAGGGTTTTCCGTGTTGACATTCTCTATTAATGTCGACCGGCGGCTTTCCAGTAGCTGGAAGATTTCCGCGTGGTTGCGGTTAGCGCTGGAAAACTCCGTTCGCGGCCGTGAGCCCCGGCCAGCATAAATTCTGCAGACCAGCCTGTTGTTATATTCGTAGTCAAAGTAGCACGAACGCGCTCGCGGTACATCCGCAAACTGAACAGCGGAGTTCACCACCGCCTGTTTTATTGCCCCTTTCGCTTCCCTTCGACCAGCCTCATCGGGCGCGGTGACAATTCGGTCGAATATGTCAGTCAGTGGCAGCAGGATGGATTCGAGAGCAAGCCGATAGTTAGCGACCGCCGCCTTGGCTAGCTGTTCGGCGTCCTCTCTGGCTCGTATCTCGGCCCACGTTTGACGAGCCACCAGGAGAACCGCTAGCATCGTGGCGGCTGTGCCGCCGAGCGTGATCGTCCAGCTAGCCCACGGTGGAAGGTTCGCCTCCGGTGTGACCTGGGCGACGAACGCCGCGCCAGCGCACATCGCGGCGAAGACGGCGCCCCCCCACCATCGAAGCCAGCGTGGCCGGCCACCGTCACTCATACGACATGATGATACTCGATCGAGTAGTGAAGGTAGTAGCGTTACGTGAGCAAAGTCCACCGGCGCGTAGCGATCTGTTACTATCATCCGGCTGCGGTGTGATAGACTCCGCAGGAGCTTGCCTAGAAGGCTGATGTGGTGCTTGGCTTGGCCAGGTAGCACTTGGCCGAGTACCAAGGTCCCCTTGGCGGTAAGGTCGCGGTCGGTCGGAGGTCACTGGTGGCATTAGGTATAGGCAGTGTATCCAGTCACAAGCTCCCGAGCGTGGATCCTGACATCAAGCAGGCCGCCACCGACATTGTGAGAGACCCTGACGCATACTTCGAGCGCCAGCGAACGCTGTGCGAGCGGGAGGCCGATGCGTACGTGGAGCGGGAACTCGCCAGCTCGATGCGCCGCCGCCAGAGTAGCCGTCCGACTATCAGGCAGGTTCTCGCCAGGCTATCCCCCGGCTGAGACCTCCCCTCAAGCCGTGACTCATGAGCTCCCGAACGAGAAGTGACGGTCAGCGGCGGCAGAGCCGAGCGTGACGGTCAGCGGCAGAGTGAACGACTGGTCCTTGCACTTGCTGTCCGCGTTGGCAGCCATAGTGACGGAAACTTCGTAGGCCCGAACGTGCCCAGCCCCGATGAAGCCCACTGGGGCGTCGACCGGCGCGCTGGTCACGGTGCCAGCCGGGCACCCCCCTGGGATCGCGTTCGACGTGCCCGCGCTGATCGAGATGACCTGAACGCCGTAGCTGTTGGTGTTGTTGACGTAGAGCGGAAAGTTCTTCGTCGCCCCGGGAGGCAGACTGCGAGTGTCGTTGTCCGGAGTGACGGTGAGCTCAACAGCGGTGGTCGTAGCGGTCTTGCCACCGCCACCGCTGGCAGTGCCGATGAGGAATCCCACGCCGACGAGCGCGAGAGCGATGACCAGGGCGAGACCATCGAAGACGTTCAGGTTGCGCACCGTGGCACCCAGGCCGTTCACCGCCGCGCTGTTCTCCACTGTGGTGTCCTCCACTGCAGACTCCCTCCAGGACCCAGTCACCCAGGACCCCATCACCGCGCCACGAGCTGCTGTCCTGCCAGACTTCTGGCCGCGCTGCCGACTGTGTGTGTCCGAAACACTGCGCTGCGTACAGGGGCAGGCTATGCGATGCCGCCGGGGTCGGTACCGCCCGGGTGCCTGTCGCGGGCATTGGCGGCCTCGTCGCTGACGACCGGCCGTCGGCGACGAGCAGGTGTACGGCCTTCTCCGGAGATGGTGTGCACATACACTGATGCTCGCCCGGAAGCTCGATGTCGTTATTCGGTTACGGTGAGTTCCGCACATCGCCTTCATATCGCGCACCACCGCTGGAACAATGTCGAGGTATCACACCGTGCCCGCATAAACTCCTTGATATGAGGGGCCGCTAGCTGGATCCGAAGCTGGAGGTGTCCTTCACCTTGAGACGCGTCGTGGACGGCGGTCACCGTGACCGAAACACGCTGAGTGGGGGATCATTATTCGGAGTGTTGCCATGCAGGGGAAACCGGGAGAATTCGTCAGCGGTGGGCTAGAACCAGATGCCCTCCGAGAGGCACTCGGCGACCTGCGGTCGAGAGCGGACGAGACGTCTGATGACACGCTGTCCAGTGTGATCACCGCGGGCCAGCGAGCACTCGACGAATGGCAGGAGTTGGCCACCAGCTTGCGGTGCCACGAGCAGGAGCACGAGCGGGCCGCGTTGGCCGAGCTGCGAGCGAGAGACCGGTTACGCTCAGTGCTGGAGTTACTGAACAAGCTCTCTGATCACGTGGTGATGATCCTGCCGCCCGCTGTTCGCGGTCCGGGGACCCAGCGGTGCACGGACTCTCCGCTAGCGCCTGGCGGCGCCACCCGAGCCAGGTTGACGGTGCGCATGCTGGGCGGCTTCGAGCTCACCTTCGACGGGCGGCCGGTGCGTGGGTTGCACGGCAGGCGCGGTCTTTCGATCATCCAATTCCTCGTGCTGAACCGTCGGTATGCGATATGCCGGGAAACCCTGATCGATGCCATCTGGCCGGAGATCCCCATCGACCAAGGGCGGCGCAGGCTGCACCAGGGGTATCTACGACTTACGGAACACCCTGCGTGACGCCGATCCCGGGCGAGCCCACATTATCTGTGTCGACGGTTCGTATCAATTGGACCCAGAGATGCCGGTATGGGTCGACTTCGAGGAATTCGACAGACTCGTTTCCGCGGCCGGCCACAGCCAGGACGAACATCGCGTCGACGAAGCGTGTGAGTTATTCCGGGCGGCCGATGCGCTCTATCGCGGCGACCTCCTGTCCGACGCGACCGGGGCCGATTGGGCGACAGCCGAGCGCAACCGCCTGTGGGCTCGCTACGTCGTTGTCTGCAACCAGCTCGCCGAGCTGCACGCGCTGCGCGGCGAATATCACAGCGCCGTCGCCGTGCTGGATCGTGTCCTCGCCAAGGATCCCTGGAACGAGGACAGCGCGCGGATCGAGATGCGATGTTACGTCGAGATGGGGCACACGTCGCTGGCGCTGGGTGCCTTCAAGTCCTGCGAGCACGCGCTCGCCCAGGAACTGGGCGTTCGCCCCTCCGCTGAGACCCTTCGGTGCTACCACGAGATCCTGGCCGAGCGCGGCCGCGCCCCAGGCACGGTCACGGAGCGCGGGCACCGAACACAATCTTGATCTCCACCAACACGGTCTCTGTTCGCGCGCCGCCCACGTCAGACGGGTCCGCCACGAGCCCCATCCGGTCAGCGATCCACCGGACCCAGTCGAGCGGGGCGCTGCCCGGCACGGTCGTCTCCTCGCCGGTCTCCTCGTGGTAAAGGCGGGTCCGCCAGACCGGTCTGCCGGCGTCGTCGGCGAGAGAATCGACGAAGACCGAGAAGGCGGCGTGCTGGCGCCACCGCCCGCTCGCCGAGCCACCCTCACGACCGACCCGGCCGGGCGAGTCTCCCCGTGCACCTGGTGTCGCAGGTTCATCGTGCACCTGTCGACCTCCATCGCTTGTGGGGCCCGCACGCCCGGCCAAATCAGGCCGGTTTTGCGCAGCTGATCAGTTGTAGGGGACGAGTGCGGGCAGCACGGTGATGTGGAAGTCCTTGCAGGTACCGAAGATGAAACCGACGTTGCCGCAGCAGTCCTTCGAACTGACCGTGATGCAGATGTCGTACTGCTTTCCGCACTCCCCGGC
>JBOHFY010000487.1:0-3589 GCA_050699895.1 Pseudonocardiaceae bacterium | reverse complement strand
GCCGTGCACCACCGCACGGCCACAGCTCACTTTCAGCGATCAAGCTATGGCTACCCCGCAGTGAACCTCAGACCCGCCACCTGCCCGAACAGATCATGTGCTTGTCGGGACCGAATCGACGCCAGTCGTTGACGACCTCGTCTCGGACTTACGGAATTGCGGTACGTGTGTGTCACTGTTCGGTCGCGTCTCGACACCGCCGGAGGAGATCGTCATGCCCGCGCCCCACCCCACCGCTGAGCAGGACGCGGCCATGACCGCGTTTGGCACGGGGGAGCATCTCGTGCTGCAGGCCGGCGCGGGAACCGGGAAGACAACCACCCTGGCGATGCTGGGCGCCAGTACACCCCGGCGGGGCCTCTACATCGCGTTCAACAGGTCGATCGCCCAGAAGGCCGGACGCACGTTCCCCGCGAGCGTGAAATGCAAGACCGCGCACTCCCTTGCCTACGCCGCAGTCGGTCGCCACTATGCCGAGCGGCTTCGCTCCCCACGGGTGGCGAGCGTCACAACAGGCTCCAGCCTGGGGATCAACATGGAGCTACAGCTGGGCGATCGGACGGTGACCGCCGGCGCCCTGTCCTACACGACGCTGCACACCGTAATCCGCTTCTGCCAGTCGGCCGACCCCAGCATCGGACGCCAACACGTGCCCTGGTTGCGGGGCATCGCCGAGCAGCACCTGCACGATCAGCTCGCCGACATCGTCCTGCCTTACGCCCAGCGAGCGTGGGCTGACGTGCAGAAACCCGACCGAGGCAAGGTCCGGTTCGTACACGACCACTACCTGAAGATGTGGGCCTTGACGGAGCCGAAGATCCCGGCCGATTTCCTCCTGCTCGACGAAGCCCAGGACACCAACCCCGTAGTCGAGCAGGTGTTCAACGCCCAGCGCGGGCACGCGCAGCTGGTCATGGTCGGCGACTCCGCCCAGGCCATCTACGGCTGGCGCGGCGCACGCGACGTGATGACCGGATTCGACGGCAACCGGCTCACCCTGTCCCGCTCCTTCCGCTTCGGCGAACACCTGGCCGCCGAAGCCAACAGGTGGCTGGCCATCGCCAACGCGCCCATCCGCCTGACCGGCTCACCCGCGGTCCACACCACCCTGGAGAAAGTCACCGACCCCGACGCCATCCTGTGCCGCTCGAACGCCGGCACGATGGCCGAAGTCATGTCCCTGCTGGAAGCCGGCCGCAGCGTCGCCCTGGTCGGCGGCGGGAAAGCGCTGACCGACCTCGCCTACGCAGCCCGCGACCTCAAGACTGGCAAACACACCTTCCACCCCGAGCTGCTCCTGTTCAGCTCGTGGGGAGAGCTGCAGGACTACGCCGAATGGGACCCGGCCGGGCGCGACCTGTTCCCCCTGGTGGAGCTGATCGACGAACACGGCGTCGACGTCATTCTCGACACTGTCTCCCGCCTGTCCGACGAAGCCGGCGCCGACATCACTGTGTCCACCACGCACAAAGCCAAAGGCCGCGAATGGTCGTCGGTGCGGATCGCCGAGGACTTCACCGAACCGGAGGACCCCGAGAACGTCGACGCGGCGGGCGAGCCCCTACCCGGCGAGATCGACGAGGCCGAAGCACGCCTCGCGTACGTCGCCGTCACCCGAGCACGGCACCGTCTCGACATTGGTGGACTCTCCTGGATCAATCAGCACCCTGACGGCAACCCCCTCGGTCGGCGCCAGCACCGAAGCACGCCATATAACACTGAAGATTCCGCGCCATCAAGCTCTGACCCGATTCGGCGAGTAACACCGTAAGTTGATCTCAGACAGCGGTGACGGCTCAGGTGGCCGGCCCGCATTGCGCCAGGCCGGCTGCGGCACCGACACCCAACCCGCGTGATGTGGAGCGCGTCGGTAAGCTCACGAGTATGCTTCGGGATATGACGAGGATTACAGTCACGATGGACGATCGGCTGGCCGAGGCGGTCCGGGCTACCGCCGGCAACAACGTGTCCGGTTGGCTGGCCAAGCTGGTCCGCGCCGAGCTGCTGCGCCGCGCCGTCGCCGCGGAGATCGCCTGCGACCAGCAGCATCCCGACTACCTGGCCTGGCGCGCCGAGCGGCTGGGTGAGATCGACGGGGCGCAGGCTTGAGGCGCGGCGAGGTCTGGCGCTACCAGGGGATCTCCCGGGCCCGGCCGGTACTGGTCGTGAGCTGCGACGAACTCAACGACGCCGAGGCGCCGATCGTGCTCGACGTGACCTCGTTCAGCCCGCAAGGGGCGGTCGCGCTGCTGACCGTGCGCGTCGGGGACGAGCTGGGCGGCTACGCGCGGTGCCGCACGATCAGCTTCGCGGACTCCACACGGTTCACCGAACTGCTCGGCACCGTCCCGGGGCCGACCATGGAACAGGTCGACATGGCGCTGCGAGCCGCACTCAGCCTGTAAATCCTTTGGTAGGGCGGGTAGGCATTAGTTGGCGCCGATCCCCCGCCGCATCAGCTCATACGCCTCCCGCAGGTCCAATGCTTCGGGCAGAGCTCGGGCTTCGATGGTCCGGACCACCTCAAGGGCCCGCCAGTGGTTCGAGGCCACCAGGCGACCGGAAAGCATGGACTCCTGGGCGACCGCACAGGCTTCATCAAGGCGGTCAGTCAGGAGCAAGGCAAGGGCTAGATCGATGCTGGCTGAGGCAAGTCGGCGTGGCCAGCGGCCAGCCTCGGCTTCCTGAGTAAGCCTGGCGACGACGTGGCGGGCATGGTGCTCGGAGGCCGCATCCCCGAGCCACGCGAGTGTGGTGGCGACATAGGCTTCCGCCTTGTCTGGGTCATAATGATAATGGTGCTCGGGTGTCTCCGGTTTTGCCATACGCGACACGAACCGCTCTACCCGGTTCAGCGCGTCGTAGGTCTCCTTAGCCCAGCCGAGCCGGGCCCACGCGCGACCTTCCTGCGCCGTGGCCTGAATGGCTGACGAGCTACCGCGTGGAGCGAGCCGCTGCGCGGCCTGGGATAGCTCCACCGCATGGTGGTAATCGCCATCAATCAGCACTTGCCAAGCCTCGGTCTCATAACGCCAGGCATAAATTTCGGGCTGGCCCGCCTGCCGCGCCAAGCTCGCGGCGGTCGCGAGCCAACTGTTGCTCACCGCTCGCTGTTCAAGGTCGATGTATAACGTGGCCGCGAGGAGGGATAGCCAAGCGCCCACGATGAGCAGCCGACGGTGTTCATCGAGTGTCTTACGCGCATCGAGTAGCCGCATGACATAGAACACCTGCCGGCGAACCGGACCAAGCAACTCCCCCGGTGGGGTTACCGAGTACTGGACCGCCAGTTCGTCAACCATGCCTTCCAGCCGGCTCAGCGTCTCGGTGCTCACGTCTGACGCGGCTACCCGTCGGGCGAGCTCCAAGGCCTCGTACTCTTCTCCGCCACTTAACGAGGCGCCCCGCCAGAGCGCCAATTGCGGACCATGTGATTCTGCCACTGGCAGGGTGGTGCGCTCATCGCTAGCCGCGTTCTCCGCAGCGAGGAAGCGGTCACGTTGCGCGTCGGAGGCTTTCTCCAACGCCTGGTCCAGCGCGCGGCGCAGCGCCAGGCTCGGCGAGTGGGCGCCGCGCTCGGCGTTGCCGA